>JBPXJX010000425.1:0-1509 GCA_051715525.1 Bacteroidales bacterium | reverse complement strand
TTAAATGATGAGGTATTCTTCTCAACTTTACAAAGTTTTTCATTTATCCTTGGCTATGCATTCTAAATTTTACACAATAATATTTCTTATTCTATAATTTGATTTGGTAAAGATAAACTTGTAAAACAAACAAAATATTATAAAGATTCTTTATAGCATTTAGAATTACAGTGTTAATAACCAATCTTTGAATGATAGCAATGTGGCGTTTAGAAAAGCATCATCATGAAAAGCTGTTCATGGTTTAGCCATAACGGAACCCGTTTAAGACAAGGTCGCGATTCTGTTAAGCAGCTGTTAACTGACAACATTGAACTCGCTAATGAAATGGAGAAGAAGATTGTGCATAAATTAAAAGGCAAGTAAGAGTTTTTCACTTCAAAATGCCCTGACAATTGAATAAACTATTAGTGTCTTTTTTTGATTAATTATTTTTCGACATCCAGTTAACCCTTTTACCATGCCAAACAACATGTTTTTTTTTTAAAGAAAGTTCAATTATCTTCATTGCTGAAAATAATTGCCAATAAAACTGCTAATCAATTAAAAACAATAACATTTCAACAAACAAAAAACAAATGAGAAACTTTCTTTTTAAAGCAACCATGCTTGCTTTATGCACTTTTTTACTCCAAGGGGTTTATGCCCAAGAAAATCTTAAACAAGGATTTATCATTGACCTGAAAGGGGATACTATAAAGGGATTTATTGACTACAGGAACTGGGGTGTAAATCCGAAAATGATAACTTTTAAAAAGTCAGCAGATGATCAAAAATCAAACTACTCACCTCTTGATATAAAAAAGTTTGGGGTAGATGATGAGGTATACGAAGGGGCAATAGTGAATATCGATAAAAGCTCTATTTTGGTAGAAACATTATCTAAAAAGGCAGAAATCGAATACCAACCAGATACTGTATTCCTTCAAACGCTAATTAAAGGTGAGAAAAATCTTTTCTTTTATCGCGACATTAATAAAAAGACCTATTTTTTCACAAAACAGGGCGATACATTTGATTATCTAGTTTATAAACTTTACGAAAAAATTGTAAACGGAGCACCAAGTATTGCCTATAATAAAAGGTACATTGGGCAGCTTACCGTTTACCTTCAGGATTGTCCAAAAATCAAAGACAGAATAGCTAAAACCAGCTATACTCAAAAAGATCTAATAAGCCTATTCAACGAATACAACAAATGTACAAATAGAGAAGTTACATTTAAAAAATCGAGAGAAAATTTAAAATTTGAATTTGGTGCAATTGCGGGTTTATCAATCACTACACTTAAACTAAGTGGGGAAAGCACATTTGCCAAACCAACAATTAACTTTCCATCCTCAAAGGATGTTTCTTTGGGATTATCATTAAATATTGTTCTTCCTAGAAACCAAGGCAAATGGTCGATTAATAATGAATTAATGTATACTCATTATAAAGTGGAGGGGAATGGTGAAAGTGCTAACAATTATGGAGACTATAATAAATCCTTTAAATCATTCGAGTTCA
>JBPXJX010000424.1:0-4118 GCA_051715525.1 Bacteroidales bacterium | reverse complement strand
AAAGTATCAATTAGAGCTGTTATCTCATCCAGAATAAGGTATGAGTTATATGATACGCCTCTTTCCAGAGGCCACATATTCTCAAAAAGTCTTTTACGTCGGTCATTAACGCCAATCCAATGTACTTTTCCCCTTACTAGTTCTGTATAATGCATAGTTATATTGATTTTCTATTTTAAAATTTGCCACAAAAGTAGAAAAGATTTGGTATAGAAATTCATTATCAATAAATAAAATGCCTGCCTTAGAACACTAAAGCAGGCAAAAAAAGGATGTGAAATTTACTTTTTTAAATAAATAAAGAATTCCCAAGGTTTAAGCACCAATTTTTCCTCTCTATTAAAGTTTTTTTCTTCGTTTGTAAAATAATTGGTGTAAACACCTACATAATCCTCGCCAGTAAGGCTAATACTTTGCTCAAGAGCTGTTAAATTGAAAATTGCAAAAAGTTTTTCGGTCTCGTTTGCTCGGGTAAATGCGAAGATAGATGAATCGCTTGAGGTCTTAACCCTAAACAAATCAGCACCTTTTTCGCCAGCGTATAATACTGATTTTGAACGCCTAAGTTCAACTAATTTTTTATAGAATGGTGTTAATGATAAGGAGTCATTCCAGTTAATCTGGTCTTTCTCAAAAAATTTCAACCGTTTGTTGAACCCAACCTCCTGACCAGAGTAGATTAAAGGCATTCCTGGCATAACAAAACTTAAGGCAGCCATAGTTTTAACAGAGTTACCCATTCGCTCGAATTCGGTTCCATTCCATGAATTCTCATCGTGGTTAGTAATAAAGTTTAGCTTAATTGTATTTTTTGGGTATTCCAAGGTATTTTTTAAAAGATACTTTTCAATGTCATAAACATTCATATTGCCTTTGGCAATCTTATTCATAACATGATGGAACTCCCAACCATAATCAACATCAAAAGCAAATTGTTGAAGTTCAGGTTTATCAGATTCGGCAAGCATAAAAACGGGTTTTACTTCATCGAGCTGTTTACGGGCTTCGTTCCAGAAATCGGTAGGAACCTCGGCAGCAACATCGCAGCGGAATCCATCTAAATTAATATCTTTTACCCAATACTTAAGCATATCAATCATATACTTACGAAGTTCAGGTTTGGAATAGTCTAACTTGGCAACATCTGTCCAATCGAAAGGTGAAACAACTTTTCCAGAAGAATCGCGCACATACCATTCGGGATGTTCTTTGATTAGAACTGCATCATGAGAAGTATGATTTGCAACCACATCAATTATAACCTTCATTCCTAGCTCATGTGCTTTTGCAACAACCGATTTAAAATCATCTAGTGTTCCAAATTCTGGATTAATACCATAATAGTCCATTACAGAATAGTAACTACCAAGGGGTCCTTTACGATTTTCGATACCAATAGGGTGTATGGGCATAAACCATACAATATCAACACCAAGCTCTTTAAGCCTAGGCAAATGGGCCTCAAATGCTTTAAATGTACCTTCAGGAGTAAACTGTCTAACATTTACTTCATACATTGTTGAAGGATAAACCCACTCGTTATGTGATACTTTAAATGGGACTTGACTAACCCCTTTTTGCTGCTTGCATGAGGTGAATGAGATGATAATTGAAGCTGATATTACGAGCCCCAAATGCAAGAATCTTCCCAAAATGGAATTTTTTTTCATAAATAATGTTTTTAGTTAAATTTCATTCTCTATATTTCAATCGATTGCAGAATATACCTACTAGTTTATTCACGATTTAGATTCGATTCTGCTAATATAACATTGCTTTTTTTTATATTTTTGCGATAATGGAAAAATTTGGCTTACTTCAAAAGTTTTTTTTTCCACTTGATATTTTTTTAATTCAAACAATTTTTTTTTATGAAAAGAGTAATGGTTGCTACGGGGGGCGGTGATTGTCCTGGCCTAAATGCAGTAATAAGGGCAATCGTAAAACGAGCCGCACACGAGCGCGACTGGGAAGTAATTGGAAGTATTCAATCTTTTGATGGTATTCTTCGTGAACCTACTGAAATTAGGGTTTTAGATGAAAGAGCTGTAGCTGGGATTCATGTCCAGGGAGGGACAATTATAGGTACAACAAACAAGGGAGGCCCCTTTTCATGGCCAATTAAGAATAAAGATGGTAGTTGGACATCAGTAGATCGGTCTGATGAGATGATTAGAAAACTTCAGTATTTAGGAATTGATGCAGTAATTAGCATTGGAGGCGATGGTTCACAGAAGATTTCACAGCAACTTTACGAAAAGGGATTGAACATAATCGGTGTTCCAAAAACAATTGATAACGACCTTTCAGCTACTGACTTCACTTTCGGCTTTCAAACAGCTGTCCAAATTGCATCTGAGGCTGTTGATAAGCTTGTAACTACCGCAGCCAGCCACAACCGTGTATTGATCCTTGAGGTTATGGGAAGGTACGCTGGATGGATAGCTCTTCACGCTGCAATTGCCGGAGGCGCCGAGGTATGTTTGATTCCTGAAATACCCTACGACACCAACAAAGTACTTCAGAAACTAAACAGCAGATACGATAAAGGTAAGGGTAATGCAATTGTTGTAATTGCTGAGGGTGCAATGCCTTTGGGAGGTAGCTTAACATCTGAGGAAAGTAATGAAATTGGCTACCATAACCTTCGTCTTGGAGGAGTTGCTCATAAACTCATGCACGACCTAAAGAATGCAGGTTTTGAAGCCGATATGCGCGAAACTGTACTTGGGCATTTACAACGCGGTGGTGTTCCTGTAGCTTATGACAGAATTCTTGCAGCACAATTTGGGGTAAAAGCCTTTGAAATGGTACTCGAGGGCAAGTTTGGTGAGATGGTAGCATATCGCCACCCCGATATTATTTCGGTTCCGCTAATTGATGCAATCAATAAACCTAACTTTGTTGATACAACTAGCGACTTGCTAAAAACAGCTCGTGGAATTGGTATTAGCTTTGGGGATTAAGGGAGTTTATAAGTTTTCAAATTGATAAGAAAAAGGCTAACCAATCGGTTAGCCTTTACTATTTATAATTGTCAGTAATTGTTTATTTGGCAATTAGAATCTCAAGAGAGTTTTCGTTCATCCTAATATTTAATTCATTGCCTTTTAACGAAATATTTGTCCCAAACGAAGCAGTAAAATCTTTGCCTTGATAATCAGTTGGTAAAAAGATTTTTACCTCTTTTGGATTGTTGCTTTTGTTAAATACAACCACTACCCTATTTGTAAAATAACCACGAGAAAAAGCATAAATATCATTTTCAACCAAAAGCGGTTTAAAATCACCATAAATTAAAGCAAGGTTATTCTTTCTGATATTTACAATTTTCTTAGTAAAATCAATGGTAGCCTTTTCATCAGAATTTAAGTCACTAAACTTCATCAATCGCCTATTATCAGGGTCGTTGCCTCCAGGTGAGCCAAACTCATCGCCATAGTAAATAGTTGGAACTCCGGGTATGGTCATATTCAATGCGTTTAACATACATAACTTCTTATAAGATACAGGATCACCTGCATCGATATTGCGTGTCCAACCAGCAAGCTTAGCATCCTCATCAAATTTCAATGAACCACCGGCGTATGATATGAAACGTCCTCTATCCTGATTTCCAGAAATATACCCCATTAGGTTATGATAACCATAGTAGCTAAGACTCTCGAGTAATGAACTATTTAGGTTTGAAAACGACACATCAGGCTTTGCAAATGCAGCAACTGCATCGTCATAAATATTGAAATCGAATTGTGAATCCATCATTCCGCTACCAATGTAGCTGTTAATAAGCTCACGACTCCCGTATGTTTCACCAATTTGGTAAACCGATTTATCTGCCGGCAATTGCTGCTTAATTTTTTGAGTTAAGCGACGCCAAAAGGGTTCTGGTATATGCTTGGTTGCATCGTGACGGAAACCATCAATGTCATATTGCTTAATCCAATATAAAGCAGAGTCGGACATTGGTTCATAAACCTCAGGTTTATCTAATGCTAAAGTTGGAAGGAAAACATCAAACCAAGTTGTAAGTCTATGATCATCCCATCTTTCGGTATTCATTGAACCATCGGGTAAATAGAGTGATGTAAACCAATCGGGATGATTCTTCCAAGCAG
>JBPXJX010000423.1:0-3806 GCA_051715525.1 Bacteroidales bacterium | reverse complement strand
TACTAGATTATGAGATTTTTAAAACCAACATTAGCCTTCATAGGCTTTGCCACAATTATTTTTGGCTGCAATAGTCAAATTAAAAGAGTTGATTTGAAAACCGAAACCGACAGCTTAAGCTATGCTATTGGTATTAACATGGGCAACAATTTAAAAAATAGCAAAATCGACAATGTAAATATAAATGCAATTGCCAATGCTATTCAGGATGTTAAGGAAGAAAAGAAAGACTTAATGACTGCTGAGAAATCTATGGAGATCATTCAAAAGTACCTTTCTAAACAAAAAGATGTTGAAGGAAACAAAAACAAAGAGGAAGGTCAAAAATTCTTAGCCGAGAATGCAAAGAAAGAGGGTGTTGTTTCAGACCCTGAAGGTTTCCAATACAAAATCGACCAAGAAGGAACAGGTGCATACCCTGTTGCTACTGACATTGTAAAAGTTCATTACAAGGGTTCATTCATTGATGGAAAAGAATTTAACTCTTCATATAAAGATAACAACAACCAACCTGTTGAATTCCCTCTAAACGGAGTTATTCGCGGTTGGACTTTAGGTCTTCAAAAAGTTAAATTAGGTGGAAAGATTACACTTTGGTTACCATCAGAATTAGCATATGGTGAAAGAGGAAGCGGTCCTATCGGTCCAAATCAATTGCTAATTTTCGAAGTTGAACTTCTTGAGATTAAAAAACCAGAAGCGAAGAAGTAATCGCTAATGCTTCAAAATATTCTCAGCCAGACGCATTAGCGATCTGGCTGTTTTTTCAAAAAAAAACACAAAAATGAGCTTAGATTTAACAGGCAAACTTGTATCAAAACTTCCTCAGCAAAGCGGACAGGGTAAAAATGGAACTTGGATAAAACAAGATTTCGTTATCGAAACTCAGGAGCAATTTCCCAAAAAGGTGTGCATATCCTTATGGGGTGATAAAGCAAAAGAGTTAGATTCAATTGCTATCGGTGAAACCATGAAAATTGGAATTAATATCGAATCAAGAGAGTTCAACGGGAAATGGTATACCGATGTAAAAGCATGGAAAATTGAAAAGCAGGGAGCAAATCAACGAAACGATTCAGCGCCAATACCAAGCGACGACACTCTACCACCATTCCTTGAACCTTCAAACACAATTGAGCCAACGGATGATCTTCCCTTCTAATAAAAACGGCAACCATACTAGGTTGCCGTTTCGATTTAAATCATTATAACTTACCTTGAATAATATTTCAGCATTTCCTCAATTGCACTAGCACATACCTTGCAAAACCCTTTAGGGCTATTACTTCTCATTCGGCACTCCATCATTGGTCTGTAAATACCTTTCTCAACATATCCGCCTCCTTCAAACACTCCAAGGTTATTAAAGTTTTCAGGCTTTGCTGGAGTTGGTATTACAACACCTTTTTCTAGTTGGTTCTTCCATTTAGCATCAAAATTAACTAGTGTGGTTAAATTTGGCTCCCACGGTTCAATATCTTTGGGATAAAAATTCTCATTTGCTGAGTCGATATACTCATCGCCTAAGCCCACAATTCCATGTCCCAATTCATGAATAAAAACTTTATCAGACAACTTATGGCCTGATGTGGTAACATTATAATGATTATATATTCCACCTCCTCCATAATCGACTGAATTGATTATAATATAGACTAAATCACCTGGGGCATTTGATGCCACATTCATTACCGATTTAAACTTAGTTGTGGTTAAATACCTATCCATTCCAAATGTGTAGAAAGTCGAACCAACAGGTGTTTTGTTCCAAATGTTTTTTCCTGGGTTATCAGGTCCTTCTTGCTCAGAGGGAGATTCAATTGCCCATACATTTATTTTGTCTTTGTATTTATCAAAGGGTTCTTGAGAAATAAGATAATCATAAAAATGTTTAACATCGGCCTTAAATTTCTCCATTTGAGTTGCAGTATATCCTTCGGCAACAAAGGTGATATCCAGCATGTGTTCTGGTTTTCCATTATTTACAACTTGACTAACCGGATAGCTAACATTTTTCTCTCGAACAATAAATATACTATTGGGATCAACATCTAATTTATATAAAGAAACAAAAATACCATTACGCTGTCTTCCTGAAAACTCAACTACAACCGGTTTCTTTGGGTAAGGAATTCGTGTTACTTGTTCAAAAGCTTTCGGGGTTAACTTTGCCTCTTCAATGGTTTGCCACTCCTGAAAAAGAGTACAAAAACCTCTTGAGTAAATAAGCGTCCCAGTTTCTTTATCTTTCACTTCAACCCTATAGCTTCCATAATTAAATGGGTCTATTAATGAGTTGGGAGAGCCACTCCAATACTGCTCCTCGCTTAATACATCAAGATAAATGCTTTGGGTTTTTGAATCGCCCGTTAGAAAGTAGTCAATTCTTAAAGCCTTTGGTAAAAACCATTGGCTATAATCAACTTGGCTGTAACCTAATATCGTACATGTTGACATTAGGAGAAAAATCATTAACCTTCTCATTTTTATTCGGATTTAATTACCAATTAGACTCATCAACTCGTTTAAAGTAAAACATCATGCAATATTATTCCATTATTAACTTATTATTAATAACAAATGTCATATTAATATGTGAGTTTGATTAGCTGGATTGACATACAAGAAAACATCATATTTTCATTCAACTCTTTAGATTATTATTACTGAATTCCTTATTTTTGCGCCACTAAATTAAAATTATATGTTAGGACAAGAAATTCAACAAATTCCCGAGCAAATTACTCAAAAGTATCAGCTGCTGGAAAATTTAGAGGCATGGCTGTTAAATAATGGCGTAAATGAAACATTTGCACAACTATTTAAAGTAGCAATATCTCTATCTGTTATAGTAATATTGGCTTTAATTGCTGATTATGTAACCCGCAAAATAATTCTCGTTTTTGTAAACAGAATTGCTAAGAAAACTGAAACAGACTGGGATGATATACTTGTTGAAAGGAAATTCTTCCACAAACTCGCACACTTTGCGCCAGCATTAATAGTATATTCTACTATTCACATTGCACTGTACGACTATTCTCCAAAACTTACTATCCTTTTCTACGATCTTACCAAGATATATATGGTTATTGTTTCGTTACTAGTTGTTAATGCATTTCTTAATGCAGCGCTTGATATCTACGAAACATTACCTTCGTCAAAAAACAGGCCTATTAAGGGTTACATACAGGTAGTAAAAATAATCATCTATTTTTTGGGGGGGATTGTTATTATTGCAATTCTACTCAACAAAAACCCATCGACCCTTTTAGCCGGATTAGGTGCTTTGGCAGCAGTGCTAATGTTGGTTTTTAAAGATACTCTATTAGGCTTAGTTGCTTCAATACAACTATCAGCCAACAACCTTGTTAAACCTGGCGATTGGATTGAGATGCCAAGCCGAAAGATTGATGGAACTGTAACCGAAATTTCACTATACACCGTTAAGGTTCAAAATTACGATAGAACAATTAACACAATCCCAACTTACGCACTAGTTTCCGAGAGTTTCCAGAACTGGCAGGGCATGGTTGAATCGGATGGGCGATTAATCAAAAGGTCGATACTTATCGACATGAAAAGTATTTCATTCTGCAACAAAGAGCAACTTGAAAAGTTCAGTAAAATCGAATACATCAAGGGCTACATTGAATCAAAGAAAAGTGCAACCGTAAACTCACTCGTTTCAAATCAAGGCGTTACTAATTTTGGGGTTTTCAGAAAATATGTTGAACTATTTCTTAGAAACCATCCTAATGTAAATCAGGATGCTACGCTAGTCGTTCAGATCGGAAGAGCGTCGT
>JBPXJX010000422.1:0-1579 GCA_051715525.1 Bacteroidales bacterium | reverse complement strand
AGCACCTATGTTGAAGAGTTCTACTTAAAAATCTCTTCGATAGATATCGGACGATTCCTTTCAGCTGAAATTGAATCTGGTGACATTGAGGTAAATGGAATTGATGAAGATTCAATTATTGTTGTTGCTGAAGTATTTAACGCTCCCGGGAAAAACTATAAATGCAATGAGAATGATTGCATGAAAATAGAACAGGACATATTCCATTTCAAGATTAAACCCAGAGAAGGAGAACGAATTAAGAAAATTGACATTCGTCTTCCTAAAAGAATGTCCATTAGCTTTAAAATACAGGGGAATGGTAAAGTAAATGTAAATAAATTATACGGTGAGATTCAAATTATCTCAAACAGGGTTGGTGATATAAAACTTAAAGATGTTAAAGGGCCATTGAGTTTAAGCCAAACATACGGAAATGTTTCAATTGATTTTGCAAAAGGGATTTCTAAAAGAACTATGGCTGTTTCATTAGTCAAAGGTAATATCCTAATTACAACTGCTAAAGGCGAGTCTGTAACTCTTGCATCTTGTTGTTTTGATGAAAAATCAACTCTTAAAAATCAACCTATCAAACAAAGTAATACCTTTAAGCTAGTAAATGGAACTATCATATCAAATGAACAAAAGTCTTTATGTGAAAAAAGAAAAATGATAATCAACTCTCCTTATCAAGAAAGGATTGAATCGAGAAAATTTATTAGCAAAGGAGCATCAAACTCGAAACAGCAAAAAGATAAAAAAACTTTTCGAACCAAAGAGGATATCTACATTTATGATGTTAATGGCGGGGGTTCAAATATTGAATTGAATTTATACGAAGGAGTTATTCGAATAGAAGAAAGAAATTAAAAAATATAGCGCATCAAACTAGTCTGTTAATTAAGTATTTAACAGACCAACTTATAAAGAATTAAAGTCTTATTTCTTTAGCCAAACATAAAAACGACTATACAATAATTACGAAAAAAGTTATTTAATTATTCATTAGAAGTAAATTTACTATGAAATCTTTATTTTCACTTTTCAATATTTGCCTAATCCTTATTGTAAATGAATCTTTTTCTCAAGATAGTTGCAAAGTGTTAGTTGCTAATTTAAAAGGTATATATAGCGGAAAATGTAAAAATGGGCTTGCGCATGGTATAGGCTATGCTAGTGGTATAGATACTTATATAGGTTCTTTTAAAAAAGGGTATCCTGAAGGAGAAGGAAGATACACTTGGGCTTCGGGTGTTAAATATGAGGGAAAATGGAAAAAAGGTCAAAGAAATGGGTTTGGTAAATACTATTCATACGAAAATAATATTGAAAATATTAAGACAGGTATTTGGTTAAATGATGAATATCAAGGTCAAAAAAAAATAGACGCCAAAATTACAAAAGAAGTAAACTTATCATCTGCCAGAATTATTAGAATGGGTCCTGGAAATACAATTATTATTAAACAATTTCAGAATTCTATGATTAAACATGTTGATTACGATTTTCTTGAGGCAAGTTCTGGAAATGAATATTTTAATGGAAATCAGCCTGGTTTTGAAAATATTACCTTCCCTTTCAAATGCAAAATTTCTTATTA
>JBPXJX010000421.1:0-1484 GCA_051715525.1 Bacteroidales bacterium | reverse complement strand
CTAAATTATAGCTATACATATTTCTGAATCCATCGCTATTCGATAGAAAATAAATGGATTTACCATTTGATGAAAACATTGGGTTTAAATTTTCAGCTCCAGGAAAGAATGGTAAAGGCTTGGCAATTCCTGTTTGAGTATCATATGTAGCAATGTAGTATCCAACTTTCCTGCCGGTCAAAGTATCATCGGGAGTTGGTTGATCGGTTGAATAAACAATGTACCTACCATCGGGCGACCATGATGGGTGAATATTACACCACTTATCGGTGGTTAGCCTTGTAACCTTATCAGTTTTGAGATTATATTGGTAAAGATCGTTAACCCCTTCAACTAATCCTGAAACAACAATCGATTCGCCATCGGGTGACCATGCTGGATAGCTGAATGAAGGCACTCCGGGTATCAAGAATTCCCTAACCATCTTTTCATCAAAAACATCAACAATTAGAAGTTTGTTCTTTCCCTTGCTAAATGCTACAAATGCAAATTGTTTACTATCGGGCGACCATGTTCCTGCCGACTCAATAAAGTTAAGCGCATCAATCTCGTTTTCATGAACAGTACTAGAAAGTTTTCGCATAATTCGACCACTAGCTGCGTTTGCCATGAATAGATCGATTGAGAACAGATCTTTTTCTGAAAAGAAAGTTACGTAACGCCCATCGGGGCTCACTGATGGGGATAGATTCATAAACCCAGCATTTCTTTCGAAAATAGTTTTATTTCCTGCTGGGTTTTCGTCGGTACTCTTCATTACACCAGTGTAGAATTCGGTTGTAACCTGTTTCCAAATGTTTGAGAATGAAGTTTCATCGAGTCCAACATATTTTCGCAATGCATAATCATAACCTCGCTTAGCTGTTTCCTTAAAAATAGGATTTATGAGGCTATCGCCAAAAGCACGCCCAATGAACGACCAGAAAGCTTGACCGTATCGGTAGGGGAAATAGGTACCCATATCATATGTCATTTGTTGAAGTGATGGGAAATAATCGTTAATAACCGCATCACGCATCCACATGGCAGTATGGCTATCAACGCTACCTATCGACAGGTATTCGGCCATACCTTCAACCATCCATAAAGGTAAATTGCGAACAGAGTTAAGCGATGTTGAATCGCCATTTATTAAAGAGTTATACTGGAATGCGTGAACCAGCTCGTGCCCCAAAACGTGCTCAGTTTGCGCCCAGGTATCGGTTACGGGTAAAACAACCCTATTTTTTAATGCTTCGGTAACACCGCCAGTACCTATGCCAATTTCACCTGATATGGCAGTTGTTTGTTGAAAATCGCCTTGGTTTGGGTATATGATAAGAGGATTTCGCTCTTCAATTGAATCGCGAAAAACTTGGTAGTGCATCCAGTACCATTTTTCGGCCGATTGAGATAGTTTGTTGAGTAATGTGTCGTTTTTGAAATAGTTATATATCTCAAAATTTGGTGTTTGATAAACATCGTACTTGAAAGATCGGAAGAGC
>JBPXJX010000420.1:0-3444 GCA_051715525.1 Bacteroidales bacterium | reverse complement strand
TTAAATTCAAAAAAAATGCCCCGATAACGGGGCAGCTATACTGTCTTTAAAAAATTTGCAATTGCTGAATCTATCTTTTCAATCTTTCCCAAAACAGATTGGGTTTTGCTTTGTCTGACACCAATAGTGACAAAGCAGGATGTATCAAAATTTTGTTCCATTATATTAAGGTTTTCCTCCTTAATCAGCTTCATAATATCGTTCATCGCCAGATAACCAAATGATATACGATAAATATCATTAATAGTTTTAGTTACTACCTCGGCTTGTTGAAGCGCATCGGCTGCGGATGTCTTGTAGGCATTTATTAACCCTGAAACGCCGAGCTTTGTTCCACCAAAATACCTTATCACTACAATTAAAACATTTGTCAAGTTAAAACTCTGAATCTGACCATAAATTGGTCTACCTGCAGTGCCCGATGGTTCTCCATCGTCATTTGCTCGCCAATGCTCGCCTTTAAACCCAATTGCATAGGCATAGCAATGATGACGCGCATCATGATACTCCTTTCTTAATGATACCAAAATATCTTTAACCTCCTCTTCTGAAGTAACATGGTAGGCTAGAGCAATGAATTTGCTTCCTTTCTCCTTGTAAATACCCTCGGATTTAGCGCTTATGGTTTGATATGTATCCTCGGCAACATTCATTTACATCTGACTAAAGGTTAATACCACAATGGCTACCATCGATAAGGCGATGCCTGCCCAGTTTAATTTCGATGGGCGTTCCTTAAAAAGGATATACCCAATAAAAACACCTAAAGCAACAATGCCAATATTATTTATACCAAATACAACTGAACCTTGAATTTGCTTACCCGTAATACCATCAATATGATTCAATGCCTTAATGAAGAAATACATTGAGCCAAAGTTGGATAATCCAAGGATAACTCCTAAAGTCCAAGTTTTTAAAAACTTAAAATCAGCTGCAGCATTACGATTAAATGGCAGCAAAAGAATTCCTGTTAAGCCGGCTATCCCAAAGGTTACACCAGAAAATACAGGGTTTAAATCGTTAGATACGTAACGAAACTGGGCATACTTGATTAAGGAATCGAGAATACCAATGCCAACAAATATTACTAAAGGAAGCATTGATACCGCAACCTGAATATGCCCTTTATCGGGTTTATATGACGATAAAAAAACGGCTAAAAGAGCTAATACAATACCTGTGCTTTTAAGTATGGTTAAGGTATCGTTTGGTTCAATTAGTATTGTAAATAGGATTGGAATAATAACCGACATCTTTGCAGCAACTGATGTGGTTGATATTCCTACTTTATGAACGCTTCGTCCAATTAATCGGAACATGGTTATAAACAAAACGCCTAAAAGCAAAGATAAAGGCAACCACGCCGAACCAATAATATTTTGTGTTGATATGTCGCTACTGCTCAAAAAAAAACCTGCTAAGCAGGCTGTAATATAGTTGACAATGATTGCACTAAATGTATTAACCTTAAAACGACCAATGAGCTGAAAAGCGATTAAAATCGATGTGGAAGTGAGAATGCTGAGGAGTAGAAAAATCATTTTCCGTTGTTTGCACAAAAGTAGGTCATTTTTTGCAATGAAAAAAAAACGGCTTATAAAAAATATAAACCGTTTTCGTTAAGTTTTCAACAAACTATTTATTTGCCTAGGTTAACAAGGTCTTCAGCAAACTTTTTTAAATCGGCGCCGCCGTTAATCTTTTTAAGCTCTTCTTTAGTAAGAACTACAACTTTTTTCTCTTTTAGCTTTTTCATTTTATTTTAATTATTTGTTTTTTTAAAAATAATTAAAAAAGATAGTAATGTTTTGATTTCTGATAAGAAATTGAACCGAATAGAAATCAACTATATTTTTAATCTACGCTCAATATCTTCAATCTGACTTTTAAAGCGTTTATCGGTATCCTTTAAGTTGTTTACCGTTTTACATGCATGCAAAACAGTGGCATGATCTTTACCCCCAATTATGCTACCAATTGTAGATAACGATGATTTGGTCATGCTTTTTGAAAAGAACATGGCTATTTGACGAGCCTGTACAATCTCCCTTTTGCGAGTTTTGGTTTGTAGGACATCCGAAGGTAGGCCAAAGTATTCGCAAACAATTTTCTGAATATAATCGATTGAAATCTCTTTACGAGTGCTCTTAACCAGCTTGTCAACCATCTCGGAGGTAAGCTCAAGGGTTATATCCTTTCTATTCAATGTTGACTGAGCCAACAATGAGATAAGGGCACCTTCAAGCTCTCTGATGTTATTGGTAATATTGGATGCGATATACTCAATCACCTCATCAGGAACGATAATACCATCGTTGTATATCTTCTTTTTTAAGATGGCAATACGAGTTTCGAAATCGGGAGCTTGCAAATCAGCAGATAATCCCCATTTAAAACGCGATAGTAGTCGTTGCTCCAAACCCTGTAATTCAACAGGAGGTTTATCAGAGGTGAATATCAGCTGTTTACCCGATTGATGTAAATGATTAAAGATATGAAAGAAAGTATCCTGCGTTTTCTCTTTTCCTGCAAATTCCTGAACATCATCAATAATAAGGATATCTATCATTTGATAGAAGTGCAAGAAATCGTTTTTGTTGTTATTTCTAATGGCCTCAACAAACTGAGTTTGGAACTTAGCGGCGTTAACGTAAAGTACAGTCTTTTCAGGAAATTTCTGTTTAGCCTCAATGCCAATAGCTTGTGCTAAATGGGTTTTTCCTAAACCTGAATTTCCGTAAAGTAAAAGTGGATTAAAAGCTGTTTTGCCGGGTGCATTAGCAACCGCTAACCCCGCAGAGCGAGCAAGTCGGTTACACTCCCCTTCAACAAAGTTGGCAAAAGTGTTATCGGGGTTAAGCTGAGGGTCAACAAATAACTTTTTTATTCCTGGTATAACAAACGGATTTTTAATTTGATACTCCTGGTTATTAACAGGTATCGAAACGGGTTTATTCTTTAGGTCGCTTTTGTTCTGAGTAGGGAACTTTACTGTATAAGGCTTGCTGTTGGCAAAACTAGTATTTTCCATTACCACGCTATACTCAAGCTTAGCGTCAACGCCCAGCTCTTTACGTAGCGTTTTTCGGAGAATATCAATGTACTGCTCCTCCAGATACTCGTAAAAAAAAGGGCTTGGTACTTGAATAGTTAGGATACTCTTCTCCAATTTAACAGGTACAATGGGTTCAAACCATGTTTTAAAGCTTATGGGAGAAACATTGTCTTTAATTATCCTTAGGCAGCTATGCCAAACTTCCTGAAAATCGCGAACCATGTTGATATTAACTTATATAGCGTTTGTATTACTTTTTTTTAGAGCCTCAACAAAATTGTGAATAAAAAAATGAAAAAAAAAGCACTTTTTGTATTGTATTTTTGGATTTCAGTTTAATGAATTAACTATCACTACAATAATTTTATCAAAAAAATAAAATATTA
>JBPXJX010000419.1:0-2800 GCA_051715525.1 Bacteroidales bacterium | reverse complement strand
TTAAAACTTCATTTAGAAAAGAAGCCAAATGATAAAAACGCAATTTTCAATTATGCAGTAACAAGGCTATATCTAAAAGATACAGCGTGCTTTTGTAAGGAAATGCAAATATTAAAAGATCTCCACAAAGATAAAGAAGCTAATAAATTATTTTATCAATTCTGTGCAATTTCAGATACTTCATATTATGATGATTCCTTTAATAAAATTGAAAAGAAAAAAGCTCGCTTTTATGAAGTAAAAGAACTCTTTAAAAATGACACATTTTTAATAGTTACAATACACGATAAAAAAAGTAAAGCTAATGTTATTATAACAAATCCTTTGGATTTAAATAAAAATGAAAGAACGGATATAGTTGCTAAATATATTTTATACAAAGACAATACAAAGGTTTATACTTTCACTATTAATCCGCCAAAATATGATGATGAAGTTGCATTATCAAATTATAGAGATAATAATCCTTTAGTTATTGATGCAAAAAAGGAATTAGGTGTGAGTAAATTTGTCGTTGACATTCAGTACGTTTTTGATAATTCTGGTACAATCAAGAATGTTGAAATTTTAAGAACAAATCAAGATTTTAAAAACAATGAGTTATTAATGAAATACATTCTATTATTTTTGGAAAAGAAGCCGAAACCTTTACCTGCAAAATTTTTGGGTATAAATGTTGATTATCTTTACCTAGATTACATTTCGTTTTGGTAGTTATTCATATTAAACTGTGACTACAATCCCAAAGTCATTTATTTTCTTACTTGGTTTCATATTGGTGTAGACTTAAAGTTTTTCCTCTCGCTCGGCGAAGACTCTTTACTTCGTCGTTCTTAAGCAGCTGTCTCTGACCGCCATTAATTATTTCTAATTTATCTCTTCTGTAAAGTTAAAACTTTTGCTAGAATTCATAAAAATAATCATAATCACAAGCGAACTTGTGTGAGTTACATAAAATGCCTGTAAGTGCGGAAAAAAGCTTTTAAACATTCCCACATTTACAATACAAAATCCCTAACTCTAGTTTTATTTGAATAAATACAATATTTTTGTTCCCAACCAAAAAATTTACAACGATGACATTCAGCGAACTTGCAAATAAGATTTTTGTAGATAGTACCAACTACTATCACACAATGGACGATGTTTACGCAAAATTGGTGAACCCATATAGCGAGGATAAAATTGAAGGCTCACTCTTCAAGAAAAACTGGATTGATGCTGTTCAATGGCACTTAGAGGATATTATTCGCGATCCAAAAATTGATCCCATTCAAGCGCTTGAGATTAAACGCTGGATTGACCGCTCGAACCAGGAGAGAACCGATTTGGTCGAACTAATCGACAGCTATTTCCTTACAAAATATCAGATGGTAAAATCTTTGCCAAACGCAACCATCAATACCGAAAGTCCTGCTTGGGCAATCGATCGCCTTTCGATTCTTGCGCTTAAGATTTACCACATGCAACAAGAGGTAATCCGCAAGGATGCAACTCCAGATCACCTTGCAAAATGCCAAGCAAAACTTGATACACTTTTAGATCAGAAAAAAGATTTATCGTTAGCTATCGATCAGCTTATTGATGATATCGAGAATGGTCGCAAGTACATGAAGGTATACAAGCAGATGAAGATGTACAACGATCCATCGTTAAACCCTGTTCTTTACGCAAAACAAAAATAGTATCGCAATGAAGAGAGTATTGGTTATAAGACTTAGCGCCATTGGCGACGTTGTAATGACGGTTCCTGTAATCTCGTCGTTATCGAAGGCTTATCCCGATACTGAGATTATTTTTGTTTCACAAAAATTTGCTGCAGGGTTTATTAAATATATCCCAGGGGTAAAATTCTTTGAGGTTGATCTTAAGGGTAGGCATAAAGGGTTTTTTGGAATTATTCGCCTTTACTCAGATCTTAAAAAACTTGGCAAATTTGATGTTATTGCCGACCTACACGATGTTATCCGAAGCAAGGTATTAAGAATTCTTTTTGCATTTTCTTCTGCAAAAAAAGTGGTAATTGATAAAGGACGGAAAGAGAAACATGCTCTTACAAAAATTGATGGCAAAGTGCTTCGTCCGCTTGAGCCAACAACATCTAGGTATGCAAAGGTATTTGAAAATGCAGGTTTTAATTTTAACATTGAATTCGATTACATATTCACAAAAGCCCTTTTAGGTGAGAATATATTAAAAGTTACTGAGCAAAAGGATTGTAAATGGGTTGGTATTGCCCCTTTTGCAAAGCATTTTGGAAAAATTTATCCGCTGGATAAGATGGAACAGGTTGTTGAGCTATTATCAACAAAATCAGATATTAGGGTTTTCCTTTTTGGCGGCGGACAACACGAAAAAGATGTTCTTGAGGGCTGGGAGAAACGATTTAAGAATACCATATCGCTTGCAAGCAAGCTAAGCCTTGAGGATGAGCTAAAGGTTATTTCAAATCTTGATGTGCTTGTCTCGATGGATTCGGCCAATATGCATTTTGCGTCGCCTGTAAACACTTCGGTAGTTAGCATCTGGGGAGCAACACACCCATATGCAGGTTTTTATGGCTGGAACCAAAACCCAAAATTTGCTTTGCAAATTAATCTCCCCTGTCGCCCATGCTCAATTTACGGAAATAAGCCTTGTTTTAGGAAGGATTACGCCTGCCTCAACCTTATCACGCCCAATGATGTTGTTAACAAAATAAACGAGGCTATAATCGCTTAAAATCGATTTTTCAAAAAACATATACCCCGATAGAGAAATCTATTGGGGTTTTTTCATGGGTATTTGAATAAAGGTTACT
>JBPXJX010000418.1:0-2136 GCA_051715525.1 Bacteroidales bacterium | reverse complement strand
TGATAATATAAGCATTGGTATTATATCTGGAGGCCTTTACCAAAAGATGGTTTCATCTGCTTCAGGGCTTTTGGTAGGTATAATCGCTTTTGCAGGCTATCACCTTTTAAACTCAAAAATTGACCGAATTACATCAGTTATGGAGAAGCAGGCAAACGATTTAATGGGAATCCTTCGTAGCCGTGGATAATCAGTGCAAAATATTAAAAACTAAGCGATGAAACTGAAACGTAAACGTGAGATGCAGGCTGAGGTATACACCTCGTCGCTCAACGATATCATGTTTTTCTTGCTTCTTTTCTTTCTGATTATTTCCACCCTTGTTAACCCATCGGTTATTCAGCTTATGCTTCCAAAGGCATCGGCAAATGTTCAGAAGATATCGAAGCAAACTATAAATTTATCGGTTACCAAGGATTTGAATTACTTCCTTAACGATAAACCTATAGCATTTGATGCCATCAAACCTAGTATTCAAAAATTAGTTACAAACCCTGAGAATACAACTGTTATTCTTCGTGCTGATAGAACAATTCAACTTCAGGACTTAGTATCGATTCTTGATATTGGTAACCAGCTACACTTGAAAATAATTTTGGCAACCCAAAAGGACTAATGAGTTGATTATTATAGTTAAAAGCCATCCTGTATTTCTGGATGGCTTTTTTTATTGTAAAAAAAGTAGGGTTTTATATTTATTGGTTGTATTAATTTCAAACAAAAGAAAACAAATAAATTTAATCGATATGAAAACATTTTTTAAAACTTCAATCATTGCATTTGCAATTCTACAATTCTCTTTTACAATTGCTTTATCACAGAATAAAGTTGTAGTAAAAGATAAAAATCCAAATGGTAAAGTAGTTGTGGTTAAAAATAAGAACAAGCATGTTAAGAATGTGAAAGTATATAGCCCTCGCTGGTCACATAAGGCTAAATTTCATCGACGTTGGGTATATTTTCCTCGCCATAATTTTTATTGGGATAACCATCGTAATGTATATATAGTAAGAACAGGAACAGTATGGGTTGTTAGCAAGAGTGTTCCAAATGAATTAGCTAAAGTTGATTTATCGAAGGAGAAATATGTCGAATTGAGTGAAGATACAGATGAGCAGGATTCAATACAAGTTAAGAATGCAGAGCATTTAAATGGGTATAAAAATGATTAGGGGTAGGTTAGGTTTCGGTTTTAATGAAGAAAATCCAGCTTTTGGCTGGATTTTCTTTATGGTATTATTGTATTAAACGGGTTAAACATATTTCTGTAACCATACGGCGATGTTCCAAACATTGGTCCATTGGAATAGTTAAAAGAACCGCCAATTGATACCTTACTGTTAATTTTATAGTTGAAACCAACCCCGAACTCTTGAGAATTATATGTTGCAATCCCATTATAAAATGGTGAGATATATGGTTGATTCTGTGAGAATGAACCCATAGCAAAAACACTGAATTTATTGTTGATTTGATATTGTGCATATGCAAAAGCTTGTGTTGGATTTGCACCAGGTTGTTGTGTTTTTGAACTAGTTGTACCGTCTTTTATCATAGGCATATTTGCCATATTATTATGCGATATAGTTGCGCCAGCAATTACTTGCAAATTATTGGATGGAGCAAACGCTACTGTGGGAGTAACAGATGAACTTGAAAATCCATTTCCCCTTCCAAATGATGTATACCCAGCATTGAAAGAAACACTATACTGTGGGCTACCCGGTTTTATAATTCCAAATGGAGAGTAAATAGCCGTATCTTTTGATATTGTACTTTGACTAATTGGGTTATAAATTTTATGTAAGTCGTTAACCAGTTGTCCTTTTGTATTGGTAAAGGCACTTACAATAAGAATAAATAAAATAATCTGCTTTCTCATTTCGTAATGTATTAGCTGACTATTGCAAATTTATAAATGAATTGAATAAAGTTATACTATTTAAACCCGAAAAGTTTGCTTTTATTTGCTTTTTAACAATATTTATTAATCAACTTCTTAAGTTATCACTAGCGAACGCATTGAAATTGAACTTAAGTCGAAGGAATCGTTGAAATATGAAACTTCCTCTTTTTCTTCCTGTAATGCTAAAATATAGAGCAAGGGCAAGAAATGATCGTACGATGGGTGAGCCA
>JBPXJX010000417.1:0-1438 GCA_051715525.1 Bacteroidales bacterium | reverse complement strand
TATTAGCCAGAAATGCAGATTTTAATTTATCAGCCTCTTCCGCTTTTTCTTTGGCTAAACGATACTCCTCGGTTCTTATTTTAACGGTTTCTTCAAGCTTGTTGTTTTGGCGTTCGAGCTCTCGATTAGTGGTTTCAATTTGCATTGCTTGAAGATGAATTTCCTTTTCTTGCTTTTCTATTGCTTCATTCTTCTCTTCGAGCATACGGTTTGCCATTTGCTTATTCCTATAGCCAATTAGAATAATGAAAATTAGGCAAAATGCTAAAACAATTGAAGAAATTGTTAAGGTTAAGAATCTTTGCTGGGTTTCAATACGTTTCTCTTTGGATGTGATTGATTCACCTTGGTCTTTAATTTTATCTTTTTGGTTTTGAATTTCCTGCTTCTGCTGTTCGAGTATTGCAGTTCGTTGCTTTATTTCCTCTACCTGCGAATCAATTAATTTTTGCTGCTTTTCAATTTCAGTACGATTTATCTTTAGGGTTGCTTGGTTTTGTTCAACCTCGTTGCGTTGGTTATTGATCTCATTATAAAGAACTTCTAAATTTCTTTTTTGCAGCTCTATTTCGTTTTGTTGTTTACTAATTTCATTAGTTTGTAACAGTATATCTCTTTTTTGCTTTTCAATTTCCTTGTTTTGCTGATTTAGAATTTTTCGTTGAGTTTCAACTTTCTCTTGTTCATCTTTAAGTTGTTGCTCTTGCTTTTTGTAAAGATTAGCAATATCAAGCTTTGAGCCACCAAGCAGAAGAAGTTTAGGTTGAATAATTAGGCTATGGTTTTTTTCAATATTCTCTTTATTCAGCTCAAAGCTTATCTTGCTTCTTTGATCATCAATGTATATGAAGTTAATCATCACATATTCCTTAAGAAGACATTCTTCAGTAATAAGGAGAATTGGTTTATCAGCTACTTCTTGAAAAATAGATTTAATCTCTTCGTTAAATTCATTGTCGAGGTATATGATATTCGAAACCCTTTTTTGTGTTTTAAACTGTTGCTTAACTGCTAAAACTGAAATGGGTTTCTGTTTTAATGTTTTAGTTCTTGCAATTTCATAAAACTCATTTATGAGCAGTTGATTTTTGCTGTAAATGGTAATTCTAAATGAATCGAGAAGCGACTCGTTATACCAAGCAATATTTTGAGCAAATTGATATGTGTATGCGGCTTTTATTCTTTCATCAGGAATTGTTTGTGCTTTAATAATTAGTGATGAGAAAGATAGAAGAGTATAAAATGCAATAAACCAAATGAATGATTTTCTTGACCTTAATCTACCCTGCTTACCTTTTAAGTACGTTGAATTAATAATATTCATAAATGTTAAATGGTGGCTCAATATAAATAAAAAATGAGCAAGTTTTCATTATTTTAAGCGATGATTTAAAACATCGAATAATTTATGATCAAATTATAGATCGGAAGAGCGTCG
>JBPXJX010000416.1:0-9472 GCA_051715525.1 Bacteroidales bacterium | reverse complement strand
TTCTTTCCCTACCAGACGCTCTTCCGATCTAAACTCTTTATTGTATGTTAGTTCATAAGGTTGGTAGGCGTTTGGTAGGCTGAATTCTTTCTTTTTTTCGCCAGTTAATGAAAAAGCAACGATGGAGCTGCTACCATCATCGTTACCTTCATAAACATAAACAAACCCTTGCTTTGGATTGTAAACAGGCGAAAAGTATCGGCCATTATCAGAGATTTTACTTAACCTTGCTCTTTTAATATCGTACCAATAAATAATGCTAAAATTTTTATACTCCCATCGAATATGGGGTTTATATTCTGTCCAAAATATATTCTCATTAAAATATGATGGAATACTTGTCATATATCCCGTCCATACAAGGGTTTTCTCCCTTTTCGATTTTTGGTCAATCTTTACAAACTGAGCGGTTGAGGATAAAGAGGTTTTATAAGCAATCGTTGAGCTATCGCTCAAAGCATAGGGAAAATGATAGTCGGTATATTCCTTACTGTCTTTATTTATTGATTGATATTTTTCAACTATCACGCTATTCTGATTTGCATGCCAAGTGCTATCGAGACTATTAAAAGATTTCTCAAAAAGCTTTTTTCTCGAAAGCCCTGTTTGGGCCTTTAGACCAAAGTAAAAAGGAGCAATAGGTAATGGGCATTGCGAAACAAATCTCAAAGTATTCGCCCAAACATCATTTCCATATTTAGCCCTGGCATAGCTTACCATTTGGTAGCCCAAACTGTAATGATTTGGAATATTATCGCGATACGACCCAAGTAAAAATTTATCGTACCTAAACGTTTCTTGTTTAGTTAGATAATGTGCTCGGTAGTATTGATAAAAATCGGCTTGTCGTCCTCGCCCCGAATTTGTTGTTGCTGTTTCAAAAGCAACAGCATCGCCCTCAAAAAACCATGATGGAACAAGTGCTGCGGAGTAACCAACCGCTTGTTCGCCAATAATAAACGATAGAGGCTTTATAAGCCCTCCGCTAAGTTTAAAAAGCTGAGAGGTATGCCGTATTTCGTGCACAGCTAGTTGTGTTAACCATGGTTGTGCTGAGGTTGTTGCAGATGGCTGGGCAATAATCTCCATTCTCTTTGGAGCCCAAGCAACAAATCCGTTTGAAAGCGTACTATGGTTGTGTACAACTACTTCAAAAAAACCTTGCTTTGATTTAAGTGTGTTTGGAGATATGCTATCTAAAACACATAAAAGATTAGCATAGCGCTTGGCAATCATTTCGGCATCATTAGGAAAAATAACGCTAAAACGATCGGTTTTAATCTGTCTCCATTTCGTTCCAAATGGCTCGGTTCCTGTTTCATAAAACTGAGCCAGTAGGTTTTGAGATATTAGAAAAAATGAAATACCTAAAATGCGCTTAATCATCAATTCCTTTTTTAGCCTGATATTTTAACTTTGTAGCCCCACTCTTTTAAAAGATCGGCAATTCGAGTTTTAAATTCTCCTTGTACAATAATTTCTCCATCCTTTGCAGAACCGCCAACGCCGCATTTTGTTTTAATCTTTTTACCCAGTTCTGCCAAATCATCATCGCTGCCTATAAATCCTTTAACAAGCGTAACTGTTTTACCCCCCCTATTTTTTCGTTCAATTGCAACAATTAGATTTTGCTTTTGAGGAGGTTGCGTTTCCTGCTCGCTATTTTCACCTTGCTGATACTGAAAATCAGGATTTGTAGAGTATACTACATTAAGCCTATCCTTCCAATTATTCTCCTTCATAATAGCAATTTTTGAAAGCAAAAGTACTTCAAAAAAAAGATTAACACCTACCTAAATAAAGCTAAAATAGCAATTCAGAGAGGTGGAATACGAATTTTGGTTACTTTAGCTGATTATATTTTATAACAACACATGAAAAAATACAACCTTATAAACAACATCGCCGGATGGGTTACTTTTCTCTTTGCGGCAATTGTTTACCTTTCAACTATAGAGCCAACTGCCAGCTTTTGGGATTGCGGCGAGTTTATTGCATCAGCTTTTAAACTTGAAGTCGGGCATCCTCCGGGTAGTCCTGTCTTTATGCTAATTGGCCGGTTTTTCTCTCTTTTTGCTAGCGATGTTTCAAAGGTTGCCATGATGGTAAATATTATGTCGGCTCTGGCTAGCGCATTTACAATCCTTTTTCTTTTCTGGACCATTACTCATCTCGCAAAAAAAATGCTTGTCAAGAAAGATGAAGAAGCATCAATGGCTAGCATTATCGGAATAATGGGTGCTGGCGCTGTTGGTGCTTTAGCCTATACTTTTTCCGATTCGTTTTGGTTTTCGGCTGTTGAAGGTGAGGTTTACGCTCTTTCATCATTCTTTACAGCTATAGTGGTATGGGCAATTTTGAAATGGGAAGATGAAGCTGAAAAACCTTACGCCAATCGTTGGTTAATCTTTATCGCTTACATGATGGGCCTATCTATTGGTGTTCACCTTTTAAACCTGCTGACTATTCCTGCGATCGTTTTCATTTACTACTTTAAGAACTATACTCCATCAAAAAAAGGATTAGTTTATGCTAGTTTATCAGCTGTGGCAATTCTTGGTTTTGTAATGTACTTCATTATTCCATTCACGGTTGTTTTAGCATCATGGTTTGAGTTGCTGTTTGTAAATGGTTTTGGATTTCCACTACATTCTGGTTTAGTAGTATTTATAATTGCAATTGGAAGCCTTCTTGTTTGGGCAATTCGTTACACCATTGCCCATAAAAAGGTATTAGCCAATACAATAATTCTTTCAATAACTGTTATCCTGATAGGTTATTCGTCATATGCATTAATTCTAATCCGATCATCAGTAAATGCGCCGTTAAATGAGAATAACCCTTCAAATATTTTTGCGCTAAAACACTATTTAAACCGCGAGCAGTATGGCGATAGACCTTTAGTTTATGGCCAGTACTTCAATGCCCCTGTAACCGAAAGCAAAAACGAAACAACATTTACACCTAAAAACGGGAAATATGTTGAAACCTATTTAAAAACTAACTATAAGTTTGATGATCGCTTTAAAACCATATTCCCTCGCATGTGGAGTCCCGGCGAAGGTCATGAGGATGAATACAAGAAATGGGGAAATATTGAAGGTACACCTGAAAGAGTAACAAATCAGAATGGTGAACAGGAGGTTCGAAATATCCCAACCTTTGGCGAAAACATTCGATATTTCTTCAGTTATCAACTTGGTTTTATGTACTGGCGCTACTTTATGTGGAACTTTGTTGGTCGGCAAGATGATATTCAAAGTCATGGCGGAATAATGAATGGCAACTGGATAAGTGGTATAAAGCCTATCGATTCAATGTTTTTAGGAAATCAGGATAAATTATCTACCGAACAGCTTAACGCCATAGGTCGAAATAAATACTTTTTCCTTCCGTTAATTCTCGGATTGCTTGGAATTGGTTTTCAGTACCTCCGCGATAAAAGAAATTTAATTGTTGTCGCGCTATTATTCATCCTAACAGGGATTGCAATTGTTGTTTATTTAAATCAATACCCGCTTCAACCTCGCGAACGCGATTACGCTTTTGCTGGTTCATTCTATGCTTTTGCCATTTGGATAGGAATTGGAGTACTTGCAATTGCTGATGGGCTATCGAAAATACTTCAGCCCACACAAAGAAATGTTATTGCTACAGCAGCTTGCTTATGCATTCCATTTATTATGGGTGCACAAAATTGGGATGACCACGATCGTTCAGGAAGATATACTGCTAGAGATTATGCTTATAACTACTTAAACTCTTGCGCTCCAAATGCTATACTCTTCACTAATGGTGATAACGATACATTCCCTCTCTGGTACGCTCAGGAAGTTGAAGGGATAAGAACCGATGTTCGTGTTTGTAACCTTAGCTTACTTGGAACCGATTGGTATGTTGATCAAATGAAGATGAAAGCATACAATTCAGATCCTCTACCTATAACAATGACTAAAGACCAGTATGTTCAGGGTACACGCGATATTGTTTATATTATCGATAGGTTTAATCAAGCCATTGATATTAAACAGGTGGTTAAATTCATTGCAAGCGACGATCCCGATACAAAGTATCGAGTTCCAAATGAAGAGCCTGTTGCCTATATTCCTACAAAAAGCTATAAACTTGCTGTAGATAAAAACCAAGTCGTTACTTCTGGTACTGTTAGTTCAGCAGATGCATCAAACATTGTTGATGAAATACAATGGAGCATCAAGAAAAGTTACATTCAAAAGAGCGATATGATAATGCTCGATATTATCGCTAATAACGAATGGAAACGTCCAATTTATTTTGTTTCACCATATGGTGATTCGGACATAGGGCTTAGCGAATACTACCAGCTCGAAGGGTTTGCTTATCGACTTGTTCCTATAAAAACAAAATCGGATGGTTATTTAGCAATCGGAAGGATTAATACCGAAATTCTTTATAACAACTTGATGAACAAATTCCGATGGGGTAGAATGGATCAGCCAGATGTAAATATTGATCATAATAATCAGCGAACAACATCTGTACTTCGATTACGTAATAACTTTAATCGTTTAGCTACTACCCTTATTGAAGAGAATAAAAAAGATTCGGCATTAGCTGTTGCAAACAGGATATACTCACTTATGCCTCAGGAAAAATATCCATACGATCTATTTACATTTGGAACAATCGAAGTTTTTTACAAATTGAACGAAACCGAAAAGGCTAACAAAATGGTAAAAGACTTTCTAAAGGCAACTAACGAAAATTTAACTTATGCTTTCAGCTTAAGCCGCGATTTAAGCAGTGCCATTGATTATGAGAAACGTTTAAACATTCAAACCTTACAGGAATTGGGTGGTTTAACCGAGCAATATGGTCAAACAGAGCTTAAGAATGAGATTGATAATAGTTTGCAAAACTATATCAAACTTTATAATTAGCCTGTTTTAAAATAAAGATATAGGTTTATTACAATTATTTCATTTATTAGCTAATTTTGTCGTTATCATATTTTAATTTAACAGCTATGGCCGATTTGTATGGTGAGCTAGTTCAGGTTATTGGTCCTGTGGTTGACATAACCTTCACCCAAGCGGGTGCTGAGCTTCCAAATATTCACGATGCGCTTGAGATAAAGCGCGAAGACGGTTCGATGCTGATTGTAGAATGTCAGCAGCATATTGGTGAAAATACCATCCGAACCGTAGCAATGGATTCAACAGACGGATTAAGAAGAGGAATGAAGGCTCGCTCTACCGGGGCCACCATTTCGATGCCTGTTGGCGACCATATTAAGGGTCGATTGATGAACGTTGTTGGCGACGGCGTTGATGGCCTTAGCACCTTAAACCGTAACAAAGTTTACTCTATACACAATAACCCTCCAAAATACGAAAACCTAAGTACCGAAAAAGAGGTTCTTTTCACAGGTATTAAAGTTATCGACCTGCTTGAGCCCTACTCAAAGGGTGGTAAAATTGGTCTTTTTGGTGGTGCGGGTGTTGGAAAAACAGTTATCATTCAGGAGCTAATCAACAACATCGCTAAGCAATCGAAAGGTTTCTCTGTTTTCGCAGGTGTTGGCGAGCGTACACGTGAAGGGAACGACCTACTTCGCGAAATGATTGAAGCAGGACTTGTAAACTATGGTGAAGAATTCCAAAAGAGTATGGAACAAGGCGGTTGGGATCTTTCAAAAGTTAACGAGGAAGAGCTTAAGAAATCGCTTCTTACCATGGTGTTCGGTCAGATGAACGAACCACCCGGTGCAAGAGCACGCGTTGCGTTATCGGGACTAACTATGGCTGAGTATTTCCGCGATGGTGGAGAAGAAGGAAAAGGTAGCGATATCCTATTCTTTATCGATAATATCTTCCGTTTTACCCAAGCAGGGTCTGAGGTATCTGCACTTCTTGGTCGTATGCCATCTGCGGTAGGTTACCAACCAACGCTATCTACCGAAATGGGTTTAATGCAAGAGCGTATTACATCAACCAATAAGGGTTCTATCACATCGGTACAGGCGATCTACGTGCCTGCCGACGACTTAACTGACCCTGCTCCTGCTACAACTTTCTCGCACCTTGATGCTACAACAGTATTAAGCCGTAAGATTTCGGAGCTTGGTATCTACCCTGCTGTAGACCCACTTGACTCTACTTCACGTATTCTTACTCCAGATATCGTTGGCGAAGAGCATTACAATACCGCTCAACGTGTTATCAATATCCTTCAGCGCTATAAAGAGCTGCAAGATATTATTGCAATTCTTGGTATGGACGAACTTTCAGAGGAGGATAAGCTTATTGTTCACCGCGCACGTAGGGTACAACGTTTCCTATCACAACCATTCCACGTTGCCGAGGCATTTACCAACATTCCTGGCTGCTATGTAAGCATTAAGGATACCATCAAAGGGTTCAATATGATTATTGATGGCGAAGTTGATAAATATCCCGAAGCCGCATTCAACCTTGTTGGTACCATCGAAGATGCTATCAAAAAAGGTGAAAAGATGCTTGCTGATGCACAAGCTTAATTGATAAAAGCGTAAACTATGTTACTCGAAATAGTAACTCCTAAGGCAACTATTTACAAGGGCAGCATTGCTCTTGTAAAAGTTCCTGGAACAAAGGGTTCGTTTGAGGTGATGCATAAACATGCAGCTCTAACCTCAACTCTTGAACCGGGGCAAATTAAAGTCATAGAATCTGATAAAAATGAACTTTTTTTCGATATTACCGAAGTGGGAATTATCGAGGTAAAAAAAGATCATGTTGTCATTCTCTCCGATTCAATCAAAAAAGTTGAATAGAAAACCTTAATGCAAAAAGGCATACTTTTTATTTTTCTTTTAATTGCAATGTTTAACAACTCCATTGCTCAAGAAACTGTTACCTTTGAATCGAAGGATGGACTTACAATTACTGCTGATTTATACGTTTCATCGACTCAGAACCCTTACATCATTTTACTTCATCAGGCAGGATATAGCCGCGGGGAGTATCGCGAAATTGCTCCAAAACTCATAAACCTAGGTTATAACTGTCTTGCTATTGATCAGCGTTCGGGTAACGAAGTTAACTACCTCAAAAATGAGACTGCAGCAAGAGCAAAGGCCAAAAACCTCTCTACAAATTATATCGATGCGCTGCCCGATATTTATGCTGCAATCGAATATGTCAAAAGCAAATCTGAAAAGCCTATCGTGCTTTGGGGAAGCTCTTATTCAGCGTCACTCAGCTTAATCGTTGCACCTGAAAGGCTTAAAATTGGCGCATTGGTTGTTTTCTCACCAGGCGAGTACTTTGATCAAAGCAACTTTATCCAAAGTAAAATTTCAAAAATATCAGTACCTGTCCTTGCTTTATCCGCAAAATCGGAGAACCCCGAATTAGTAAAACTTCTTTCAGTTGTTCCAAAGAATCTAGTAACCATATTTAAACCAACCGATGAGGGTGAACATGGTTCAAGTGCGCTTTGGCAATCGAACAAATCAAACAAAGAGTACTGGATGGCTGTTACCCTTTTCTTTAGTAAGCTGAAGAAATAGTACGTGGGTTATTGGTTATTAGGTTTTCATCTCACTCCTTTCTTGAAAAATCCTTTTGATATCTGATATCTAGCGTCTAGCATCTACTGTCTACTCTTATTTTCATACATTTGCAAAAATTTTAATCAACCAAAATGCTTAAACGTTCGGATATTGAAATCATGTCGCCAGCGGGGAACTTTGAATCGCTCATGGCGGCTATTCAAGGTGGGGCAAATGCGGTTTATTTTGGGGTTGGACACCTTAACATGCGAGCAAACTCAAATATCAACTTTTCAGTTGACGATTTAAAAGAGATTGTGCGTATCTGCAACGAGAATAACGTTCGTTCCTACTTAACTGTAAATACCGTTCTTTACGATAAAGATCTTCCTGCTGTAAAAACGCTTTTAGAGGAAGCAAAAGTTGCTGGGGTTAGCTCAATAATTGCCTCGGACCAAGCGGCTTTAATGTATGCTGCTGAGCTCGGTCACGAAATTCATTTATCAACACAGCTAAACATTGGGAACCTGCAATCCATTAAGTTCTATGCAAACTGGGCCGATGTGGTTGTTCTTGCACGAGAACTCTCGCTCGAGCAGGTTTATGAGATATACCAAGGAATTGAGCGTGAAAATATCACTGGACCATCGGGGAATAAGATCAAAATCGAGATGTTTGTGCATGGTGCACTTTGCATGGCGATATCGGGCAAATGCTATTTAAGCCTTCATCAGGAGAATATTTCGGCCAATCGTGGGGCTTGCCTTCAGGTGTGTAGACGATCATATACTGTTCAGGAAACCGAAACGGGAAAAGAACTTGAGGTTGATAACGAGTATATCATGTCGCCTAAGGATTTATGCACCATAAACTTCCTTAATAAGCTAATTGATGCAGGTGTGCGGGTTCTTAAAATTGAGGGTCGCGCTCGTTCGGCCGAGTACGTTAAAACTACTACTCAATGCTACAGCGAAGCGGTTGAATCGCTTTGTAACAATGCTTACACCGAAGAGAAGATTGAGGGTTGGATGAAACGCCTTGCAACCGTTTTTAACCGCGGTTTTTGGGATGGGTATTACCTTGGTCGAAAACTTGGTGAATGGAGTCATGTATACGGAAGCCTTGCAACCGAGCGCAAAATCTATTGTGGTAAGATAACCAACTACTTCTCAAACCTCGGCGTTGCCGAAGTATTGGTTGAAGCGCACGAGCTGTACCTCAACGATAAAATACTAATCATTGGACCTACAACTGGCGTTGTTGAAACATCAATATCAGAATTACGCGTTGATGAAAAACCAGCCGAAGTTTGCCCCAAAGGGGTAAAATGCTCAATTCCAATCAAAGATGTCCTTCGTCGTTCCGATAAACTTTACAGAGTCGTTTCCGATGAGGAGCTGGAAAGAATTCAAAAGAAAAGCGGAAAAAAGAGTTTTTAGGTTTTCTGCAATCTTTGCTCCGTACGACTTAGGCAGCAGGCAAAGCCTGCCAGAATAGACCTACAGCAATTGAAACCGCCGCTGATTTTTTTTATTTTTCATTTTTTGTTTCCTTCTTGGCAGAACTATGGGTTTCTGGTTCTTACTCTACTTTGTTGTCTTGATACAAGAAAGTAGACAAAGAAAATCAAGCCAAAACGATGCTACTGCCCACAAGGCTTTGGCTGGCTCGCCGTTTTGGCTTGCCCACACGCTTGCTTTAGCCCTGCTCGCAGCATTTCCCCCTAAAGGCAGGGGGAACAAAAGGGTTTACATTTTCATTACCGCAGTCACAGCCTGCCAGAATAGACCTACAGTGGCGTCCTTCATTTGCCGGACAAGCAGCCTCCGCCAAACTTAATCATTATTCATTTTTAACTAAAGCCTTGGGCGAATGGGAGAAAAAAAATGTGAAAAGAACTTCTTGTTGCTTTTGTTTTAAGAATTGTATAAGTTTATGATATTAAAACCATCGAAAATC
>JBPXJX010000415.1:0-1793 GCA_051715525.1 Bacteroidales bacterium | reverse complement strand
TATTGCATTTATCAAATAAAAAAAAATCTATTTTATGAACGCCTATATGACTTTTTAGTTTATTATGAACAAACGAATAAAATTGAATTGAGGATTATTGCATTTGGAAAAAATTATAAGGCTATTGAAATTAGTAGATATACCCAGATATTAATTGAAAATGTACTAACAAACTCTAAAGATGGGTTTTTCAAACCAACTGATGTTAAGTTGTCGGTTTTTAGGAAGTTTTTTGAATTAGTTGAAATAGGTTTTGATTTCGATGAATTCATTATTGATTTAGAGGATAACCCAATCACTATCTCCAAATTCATAAATAACATTTCTTTAATTGTTGAAAGTTTTAATGAATACAATGAAAATATATACGGTTGGCAAAAGTAATGATGCCATTTTACAAAAATTAGGCTTTGAGCTAATTGAAATGCCTGTCATTTCAACAGATGAGGAAATCCATGATTTTGTGGAAAGTAAACTTATGGAAATAGAGTTTGATACCTTAATTATTCCGATTCATAAGGCAGAAACAACTATTTCACTTCGTCTAGCTTTACACATCAGGCTTACTGAGCGTCTTTGGCAAAAAAGGCTTGTATCTATCATGTTTGTATCAACTGAAAGATTGGGAACAGTAATTAGAGATGCAGGTATATACGGGCATATTCTTGCGACTAAAGGTTGCAAATTTGAACAAATTACTTCCATAGAAATTATTAAGAAAGCAATTGAATTAATTGACCCACTTCTACCTGATAATTTTATTTCTAGCTTTTTAAGGCAAGTTTCAATTCAACCAGATGAGAAAATCGGCAGACACTCCTTAGCCAATCAATGGGGTGCATTAGCTCTTGACAAAGTAGCCTATACAAAGGCATTACTGACCGATGATGAATTAAAGAGGGCTGAAAAGCAGTTGTATTTTAAATATGTCACAGCTTTAAATTATAATTTATTTGAAAAACCTCAAAAACGGCTAATAGACTTATCAAAGTTCGAGAAAGCAGATAAAATAGAGGCTCAACAAAAACGAATTTTATTAATAGACGACGAAGCTGATAAAGGTTGGGGTTCAGTTTTAAAAAGTATTTTCAAATTGAACAATCCCGACGATTTTGTGATTATTCAAGAAAAAGCAAAAGATTATCAATCTCTATCAGCGGAAAGTAGGCGATTAATCGAGCAAGGAAATTTTGACTTGTTTTTGATAGATTTACGCTTAAATGGAATTGAGGAAGAAGAAATTAATAACCCCAAAGAATTTTCTGGGGCTAAGATCCTAAAAGAAATCAAACGAATTAACGCTGGCAATCAAGTTATTATGTTCACAGCTTCCAATAAGGCTTGGAATATGAAAAAACTGCTCGACTTAGGTGCTGATGGATACTATATAAAAGAATCGCCTGAGTATAATTTTCCAAGGGAGTTTACGAAGGAGAATTACAAAAATTTGAAGGATGAAATAGCAAAATGCTTTCAATTATCTTTTTTAAGAAATATAGCTAAAACTCATATAGTTTGTAATTCAACCTTAGGTAATTCTCCTTTTGAAACACGCTCAAAAGCTTCTCTTGAAATCGCCTTTGAGTTGCTCAAAAAATCAGCAGATGCTGAAAAATATCTAAATTTAGCGTATTTAACATATTATCAGATTTTAGAAGATTATGCTGGACAAAAGGCAAATTTTGATTTTGACTATAATTCGGGAAATGTTTATGTAAATGGACAATTGGTGATTGATGGAACAACAAAGGAATGGAAACTAAAATTTATAAAAAAAGGTACAGAACCATTCG
>JBPXJX010000414.1:0-3180 GCA_051715525.1 Bacteroidales bacterium | reverse complement strand
TTCCAAAGCGACTTACTTGTTTTAAATGCTACAAGTTTATCTTTCCATTGCCCTTCGATTAGCCAGTTAAGTACTAATGTAAATAGCCCAACACTTAAAGTAAATTTTGAAAAGGGTAACGAACATAAAGAAAGCGCTAGGCCAATAAAGTATATGGATCGATGAGTTTTATGTGTGAAAAGCATTAGAAGAAAGATTATACAACTTCAAAACTATAAAAATTTGTTTTTATTATTGCATTCACAAATGATTTACACCGTTAAGCGTAGTAATTTATAAAGGAGTTGTTAAAAAAATAAAATAATTGTTGATAACTGTTGCGGTTTAAATAATAAGTTGTATTTTTGCATCCCGCTTATTATAACCACTTGTATCATAGGAAAGAACAAGTTATTAATTAAAAACAAAGGAGTTTAAACGTGGACACTTTGAGTTACAAAACAGTTTCGGCAAACAAAGCCACTGTTAACAAGGAATGGGTAGTTATTGATGCCTCAAACGAAGTATTAGGTAGACTTTCATCAAAAGTTGCAAATATTCTTCGTGGAAAGTATAAAGCAAGCTATACACCACATGTTGACTGCGGAGATAATGTAATTATCATCAATGCTGAGAAAATTCGCTTAACTGGTAAAAAGTTAACCGATAAGGTATATGTTCGTCATACAGGATTTCCTGGAGGCCAAAGATTCGCAACCCCAAAAGAGATGCTTCATAAGCGTCCAATCGCGGTTATCGAACATGCAGTAAAAGGTATGCTACCAAAAAACAGATTAGCTTCTGTTCAATATGGTAACCTATACGTTTATGCTGGTAATGAGCACCCACATGAGGCTCAACAACCAAAATCACTTAATTTAAGTTCAATAAAATAGTAGAGTATGCAAGTACTTAACACAATAGGTAGAAGAAAATCTGCTGTAGCTCGTGTATACCTTAACGAAGGAAAAGGCAACATTACCATCAATGGAAAAGATTTAAAAGTGTATTTTCCTTCAGAGTTGATGCAATATGTAGTTACCCAACCTCTTCAGGTATTAAATCTAACCGGTAACTTCGACATCACAGTAAACCTTGATGGTGGTGGAGTTAAAGGTCAGGCTGAAGCGCTACGCTTAGGCATAGCTCGTGCATTAGTATTGCACAATGCTGAATACAAACCAGCTCTTAAAGCAGAAGGTTTTATGACCCGCGATCCACGTGAAGTTGAGCGTAAGAAACCAGGTCAACCAAAAGCAAGGAAGAGATTCCAGTTTAGCAAACGTTAAAAGATTATTAATAATAATTATTGGCAGGCAGTTTAGGTACTAAATTGCCCAGACTTCCGATAAATCGGAACTACTGAGCGATTGCCATAATTCTAAACTAAAATAAAATGTCTAGAACAAATCTCAACGAGTTACTCGACGCTGGAGTACACTTTGGTCACTTAAAGCGCAAATGGAACCCAAAGATGGCTCCATACATCTTCATGGAGCGTAACGGCATCCACATTATCGATCTACAGAAAACAGCTGTAAAAATTGATGAGGCTGCTGCTGCTCTAAAGCAAATTGCAAAATCAGGACGTAAAGTTCTCTTCGTTGCTACTAAAAAGCAAGCTAAAGAGATTGTTGCTGATACAGTAAAAGCAGTAAACATGCCATATGTTACTGAGCGCTGGCCTGGTGGTATGCTAACCAACTTCCCTACTATTCGTAAGGCAGTTAAGAAGATGTCTTCAATTGACAAAATGGCTACCGATGGTACTTTCGAGAACCTTTCAAAACGTGAGAAACTTCAAATTACCCGTCAACGTGCTAAGCTAGAGAAGAACTTAGGTTCAATTGCAGATCTTAACAGACTTCCTGCTGCTCTATTCGTAGTTGACGTTCAAAAAGAGTATATCGCTGTTCGCGAAGCTAAAAGATTAAGCATCCCAGTATTTGCAATGGTTGATACTTGCTGCGACCCATCGTTAATTGACTTTGTAATCCCTGCGAACGACGACGCTTCAAAATCTATCTCTTTAATCGTTGGCATCATGTCAAAGGCTATTGCTGAAGGTTTAGATGAGCGCAAAGCAGAGAAAGAGAAAGAACCTGCAGTAAAAGAGAAGAGCGATGAGGGTGGTCAACAACACCACACACGTGCTCGTAAAGGCAAAAAATCACCAGAAACTGAAGCAAAAGAAGAAGTTGCTGATGATAATGCAAAAGAAGAATAACAATAATTGATTTTATTTAAACTCATAATACAATGGCCGAAGTAACAGCAGCTGATGTTGCAAAACTCAGAAAAGCAACAGGTGCAGGCATGATGGACTGCAAAAATGCCCTTGTTGAATCAAATGGTGATTTTGAAAAAGCGATTGAGCTTATCCGCGAACGCGGTAAAGCTATTGCAAACAAACGTGCTGATCGTGAAGCTGGTGAGGGCGCTGCTCTTGCAAAAGTTAACGCTGCAGGTAACCATGGAGCAATGGTTGTTCTAAACTGCGAAACTGATTTCGTAGCGAAGAATAACGATTTCGTTGGCTTGGCAAATAGCATACTTGATGTAGCAATTGATAAAAAACCAGCAGATCTTGATGCTTTAAAAGCACTTGAGATTAACGGCAGAAAGATTGGCGACCTAGTAATGGATCAATCAGGAGTTACCGGTGAAAAATTTGAACTTTCTTTCTACGAAAAAGTTGATGCAGCGAAGGTTGTTGCTTACATCCACCCAGGTAATAAACTTGCTACTTTAGTTGGTTTGAACAAGGCTGATGTTGACACACAAGTTGGTAAAGACGTTGCAATGCAAATTGCTGCTATGAGCCCAGTTGCTGTTGATAAAGAGAATGTTTCGGAAGAACTTCGCAAGAAAGAATTCGAAATTGGTCGTGAGCAAGCTCGTTTAGAAGGTAAGCCAGAGAATATGCTTGATAAAATTGCTGAAGGTAAAGTTCAGAAATTTTACAAGGAGAGCACACTTCTTAACCAAGACTTTGTAAAGGATGGTAAAATGACTGTTCGTCAATATCTACAATCAGTAAACAAAGAGTTAACCGTTACCTCATTCAAGAGAGTTTCTTTAAACGGATAACTAACAGAATAAATCATAAAAAGCCTCGGTATCCCCGAGGCTTTTTTATTTATCTTTATAGCCACAATTTTAAAATTATGTCGAAATATAAAAGAGTTCTACTAAAACTTA
>JBPXJX010000413.1:0-8229 GCA_051715525.1 Bacteroidales bacterium | reverse complement strand
CGACGCTCTTCCGATCTATGGCTAATAACTCATTTGGTTTATTAATGAAGAAAAGCATATGTTCAGAAATTTCTTCGGTATTAAAAGGTTCTGCCAAAAAACCATTTATTCCGGGTTTAATAACCTCTGAATTGCTTGCTACATTAAAAGCAATAATTGGTTTATACTGAGCCATTGCCTCAATGGCTACTGTTGACAAACCTTCCCAGTACGAAGGAATAATTAAGCAATCAATGGTGCTAAGAAATGATTTGTTACTCTCAACAAAGCCAAGCAATTTAACCCATTCCTCAACTTTTGTTTGACCAATTAACTCTGAAATCTCGTCTTTCAAAGGACCAGTACCTGCAACAAGGATTTTAAAATTTGTTGCTTTTTCTTTGAGATGATTGGCAATTAGCGGAAGAAAAAGTTGACCCTTTTCATTTGATAGTCGACCTATGCATCCAAATACAATCTCGTTTGGTTTTTTATCTATGCTAAGAAGTGGAGCATTTGTTGAATCCCACTTTTCAATATTAATACTATTGTAAATAGTGTCGATTTTGCTGGCTGAAAATAGGTTAGGGTTTTTTGATAAAGCAGATTTGCCAATATATTTTGAACAAGGAAGTAGATTTGTTATTCCATTTCTCAATAGGAGTTTGTTAAGGAGATGATCACGTAAAGGTTTCCCATTATCTCGTCTGTAAAGTATTTTTTTTACACTAGCCCATTTTGCAGGTAATGTAAAAAGTTTATAATCGTTTGATGTATTGAAAAGAACAGCCTTAGGGCTTAGTTTTGATAATATTTTGTGTGCTTTGTATAATTTGAATGGATTTAAGAATGCTAGATTGCTGGTTTTAAATGGAATTACATTTATTCCTTCGTTAATTGCCTTGCTATAAAGTTTCCCTTTTGGATTAGCAATTAATACAATATTTATAGTGTCTTTTAAATCGAGTATTGTTTCATACTGCCAATTTTCTCCTCCGCCCCAGATCTTTGCTGTGTTGATGAAACATATTTTATTTGATGGATTTTTAGTCATAACAGTAAGGTGTATATTTTATAATGAAAGGTGTTTGTAAGTTAAAGGATTGTTTGGATTGAAGGAAATTCTGACTAAAAGATATTTGAAACCTTATTGTATTCTTTCCATGTGCCAATATCAATCCAAGAACTTGAATTAATGGGGTATACACCAACTTTACCCGCTCCAGCGTTCACCTTTTCCATGAGTTCTGTAATATGCATATGTTCATTATCGTTGATTAATTCAAGAACGCTTGGTTCAAGAATATACATTCCTGTATTAATTAAATATGAAAATTCAGGTTTTTCTTGAATTGATATTAATCGACCGTTTTCTTCAACATCAAAGGTTCCATAGGGAATTGAATGGAATATCATTGCGCCAATAGCTGTAATGCTATTACCTTGAGTTTTATGATAATCAAAAATGTCTGGATAGCAATGATCAATAATAATGTCGCAGTTAGATACAAAAAAGGTATTGTTAATTCTACCTTTTAAAAGGAATAAGCTTCCAGCAGTTCCAAGGGGTTTATCCTCGGTTATATATTCAATAGAGTAATCTTTTTCAATCAATGAGTCAAAATAGAACTTAATCATATCTGCTCTATAATTAACAGACATGTAGAAGTTTGTTGCACCATAAGATCTGAACTTCTCCATTATGGTTTGAACTATGGGCTTTTTGCCCATAGGAATTAAAGGTTTTGGTAGGATATTGGTTATTGGTTGAAGTCGCTCACCCTTTCCACCTGCCATAATAACAACAGGAATATTTGCTAATGAAAGGGCATGGTTTTTTTCGATTTGCTCTGGCATAAAGAAATCTTCCCAAAAGATAACCCTTTTGAGCTCACCGTTCTCGTTAATAATAGGCATAAACTCACACCTTATGGCCAGCATCTTTTGTCGGATAACCTCATTACTTTCCCCTTCGTAACATAAATCAAGGGTCTTGCTTTTAATCGTATCAAATATTAAGGTTTGGTTGATATCTTCGTTTCTTAAAATAGCACGTTGAATATCGCCAATACTTAATAGCGAGAAAAACTTGTTATTATGATAAACAATTAAAAGCTTTCGCTTTATCTCGTCCATTTGTTTTATCCCTTTCCCTAGCGTTTCAGATGAGGCGATTATTAGTTTATCGTTTATCATTTTGCAGATTTTATGGCTTCATCCAGTGATTTAATGATATAATCTATTGATTCAAAGGTAAGACTTGGGAAAAGAGGTAAGGTTAGCTCTCTATCTGATATTTCATCGGCAATGGGTGTTGGGGTCAAGTTTAAGTCTTTAAATGCGCTAAATTGATGAAATGAAGGGTAGTGGATACTCGATTGGATACCTGCTTCTTTTAAAGAACCAATTACTTTAAGACGGTCGATACCTTTGTTTAGAATTATTGGTAATATATGAAATGATGGTAGCGTATTGGTATTATCAGTAAAAGGCATTTCAGCACCGGCAACTGTGCTGATTTTCTGACGGTAGTAGCTAGTGAGTTTTTCCCTTTGTTCGTTTGAATTTTTGAGTTTAGCCAATTGAGCAATACCAAGAGCCGCATGGATTTCGTCGGATCGAAAATTAAGCCCAGTTCTGATTACATCATATGAAATTGTTCTTCCTTTATGCCTGTCGAGTGTAAGCGAAGACATTCCATGTGAACGTATATGCTTAATGTTCTGATGAATTTCAGGGTTTTTGGTTGAAAGCATTCCGCCCTCACCCATTGATAGATTTTTATTTGAGAAGAAGCTAAAGCAGCCGACATCACCCATAGTTCCACAAAGATTTCCTTTGTATGATGCGCCTGGGGCATGAGCTACATCCTCAATTAGAAATAGATTATGTTTCTTGCAAAGTTCGATGATTGGATCCATATCACAAGGAAATCCTGCAAAATGTACTATCATTACTGCTTTAGTACGAGGGGTAATGCATCGTGCAATTGTTTCGGCTGAAAGATTCCAGTTTTCGAATGATGTACAATCAGCAAGTACTGGTTTTGCTCCAGCCATTAATACCGCATTAATATCAGCAACAAAGGTTAATGAGGGAATGATGACCTCATCTTCTTTTTTTAAGCCAAGCGAAAGTACAGCCATGTAGAGTGCAACGGTGCAGTTAGAAACAAATGTGCATTGAATATCGGGGTGATTGAGCATCTGTCCGAATTGTTGTTCGAATGCAATTGTTTTTTCACCCATGGTAAGCCATTGGCTATCTAAAACTTCTTGAACGGCTTTGGACTCGGCACTATCGTAGTTGAGTTCGAAGAGAGGAACTTTCCACATAATTAAAGATTGTATATAGTTGTTTTGTATTTTTTAAGGTTTTCAGGTTTGGTGAACCACTGAACTGTTTCGGTAAGTCCTTGGCGAAGGGTGTATTCCTGCTTATAACCAGTAAGGTTGTTGATTAGTTTATTATCACCCCAAAGCCTGAAAACTTCAGAGTTTGATGGGCGTATCCTTTGTTCATCAACAATAAATTTAACATCGCTTTGCATAATATCTTTAACAAGATTAAGCGTATCGTGCATCGAGATTTCATTGTTTGATGAGATGTTTATCTCTTTACCTATCGACTCATTGCAATTGGCAAGTTTTAGAAAACCCAAACATGTGTCTTTTACATAGTTAAAATCACGTGTTGGGGTTAAATCGCCAAGCTTAATCTCTTTCATTCCCGAAGCTATCTGTGAGATTATAGTTGGGATTATCGCCCTAGCCGATTGCCTGGGTCCATAGGTGTTAAATGGACGAGCAACTGTAACTGGCAGTTCGAATGCATTATAGAAACTGAGCGCCATAGCATCAGCACCAATTTTTGAGGCTGAATAAGGTGATTGTGGTTGTTTTGGATGCTTTTCATCTATTGGAACGTATTGAGCTGTTCCATAAACTTCAGAAGTTGAGGTATGAATAACCCTTATATTACCATTCTCTAATGCTGCTTGAATAACGTTTAAGGTTCCCTTAACGTTTGTATCAACGTAACTATCGGGGGCAACATAGGAATAGGGAATAGCAATTAATGCGGCTAAATGGAAAATAATATCAACGTCGCGAATGTACTTTTTGCAAAAATGAGGATCTCTAATATCACCGTTAATAATTTCGAGGTTAGGATTATTGGGGATATCCTCAAGCCATCCCCAGTAGTTAAATGAGTTATATTGGGCAAGCGCCTTTACTTTATATCCTTGATTTAGCAAAAGTTCAACTAAGTGAGAGCCAATAAAGCCATCAGCTCCAGTTACAAATGCACTTTTCATGAATTATCTTTTGAGGTAAAGAAAAAGTATTTTAAAAATGTAAATATAAGCATAAATGTAGTTTGGGCGGTATTTAATAGCTTTATATAGTATGCAAAATGATTTTGGTAAATCTTTAGCATACAAAGCATATTTGCGAGCAAGTTTACGTGCAACGTAATGATAAAGCTTAAGCTCCTTTAATCGTTTAGCATGATTAATGAAAAATTGATATTCACCAGTTATAACAGATTTTCTATTATTAGAGATTCTTTTCACTGAATTTCCTGAATAAATTATTGTGTAATAATCGTCAATAAAGTCTATTCTGTAATGGCGAGCGATTCTAACAAAAAAGTCTAAGTCAGCTTGTGAAGGTAATTTAGTGTTGTACATCCCAACTTTCTCAACAACCTCTTTTCTAATCATAATGCCAGAGTTGCTTGACCCTAAACCCTTGAGGTTAACAAAAAGAGATTCTTCAATCCATCCCCTTAAATAAGGCTTTATTTCTCCCTTTGTTCCATTCTCATCAACTAATATACCCCCACAATATACCATTCCCAAGGTATTGTCATTTGAACTGAAAAGCGAATACTGATGATCAAGCTTTTTTGGGTGCCAAATATCATCTGAATCAAGAAAAGCAATAAATGGGGCATTGCACAGCTGAATACCAAAATTCCGAGCAGAACCTTGACCACTATTCTTTGGGGTTTGAACTATAGAGATTCTATTATCATTTTTATACTTGTCACATAAAAATTGATAAGTATTGTCTGTTGAACAATCGTCAACTACAATAAGTTCCCATTCATTAAATGTTTGTGCAATAACGCTTTCTATTGCTTTTGAAATTAAAGTTATTCTGTTAAATACTGGGATAATTACAGAAATTTTTGGAGGTAAGGTACTTTTCATCCTTATTGTTCTAATTGTTAGTTTTTAACTAGTACAACTAGAAATAAGAATACCCTACTATTTAAGAAATTTGTTTCTTAGTTTTTGAAGGATGTAAATATTATGGATAGATTTTTTATACGATTAATATCTGAAGTTAAGCTTTTCATACTCTTTAACGGCAGCTTCGCCCCATTTTTCTTCTAGTGAAATAAGGTTGTTTTTATCGATAAATTGGGGATGTTTTGCTTTAAATGAAAGTTTTTGAAAGTGATGAATATATATCCCTAAGGCTAGCTGTATTGGTTTTGTATCTCCAACTTTTCTACTTCTTTCAATTGTCTTGAAAAAGAGATCCCAGTCAGCCGCTTGAATTCTATTATCCCAGTTTTCAATTTTCTGAAAAGCAGTTTTTTTAATCATTAAACACGAACCACTAAACCCTGTTATTATCTTTCCTTTATTCTTTTGTTCCCATTTAGCATTAAACTTTTCCCAATTACCATAAAACAGTTTATGCATTAACCAAAGACTAGTTTTACCCGAGCCAAATAATTTAAGTAATGGGTATTTTACAATTCGCCACTTTTTCTGCCATTTTTTTGTGCTCTCTAAGGTTTCCAAATGATCGGTCGAAGCAAAGGAAAGATAGTCAATCCCTTCTTTTTCCATTATTTCAATTGCTTTTGAATCCCAACCTGGAGATAGAATTATATCATTATTTAAGAATGCTAGGTATTCATATTTAGCTTTTGCAATCCCTTGATTTTGACAGTAAGGGTATGAATAATTATTATCATTCTTAATTAATACATCACAATTTTTTTCGTAGAATTCTCTTGTTCCGTCGCTTGAAATATTGTCTATTACTATAAGTTCGAACTTATTAACCGTATATTTCCTGAGACTTTCAACGTAAAGTTTATTTGCCCCAATCTGATTGTGTGATGTTGATATTACGCTAATCATTCTCTTTGGCTTTATTAGAATACTATGTTAATATAGATTAATTGAAAAATATGGACTAATTAACTATATCTTTATATAGTTCTTATATTCAAATAACCTGTATTTAAAAATTCTTTCGAACAGGAATAGCATTTTATCTTTTAATTTCATTTTCATCTTATTCGGGTCAATCTCAAATTCCCATTCAACTTTTGAAATTCTATCCTTCATAACCGATGGATGAGTTTTCTCAAATAGTTTAACAGCATCTACTTCTTCATAATTAAATAGATTAATGCGATCTATTTCTTTTTGGAGTTCTTCTTTTGAGAGGTATAAACTCGAAAAATTTTTCATTTTTTCTTTCATTATAGCAGGTGGTCTTACCCAACCATAATGATAAATGTAAGCATCAATGGCTTTTACTTTTAACTTTTCGTTATCTTTTCTAAAGCCCTGTGCGTCGCGGTATGATCGTATTTGTTTATTGTTACGAACTATTCGGATCTCGTTTCTGTACCACTGCCTATTAATACCAATATAGTTGAAAGTGCCCCAGAAATGGTTGTATTTAAAGAGCAGCCCTTCAACCTTGGGGTTGTTTAGCCACTTTACCATTTCGGATCTGATTGTTTCATAATCGTTCTCGTGGATTACCTCATCGGCTTGTATGTAAAAGCACCAATCATAGTCGTCTGGAATTGCATCAAGTGCCTTATTGGTTTCTACTGCAAGCACGGCACCACCTTTTCGAAGAGAGTCATCCCAGATGGTTTCAATAATTTTAATTTTGGAAGGATCGATCCCCTTTATAAGGTTTAATGTGTCATCATCGGAGTTGCCAACTGCAACAACAAAAAGATCGCATAAAGGTAATACCGACTTAATCGACTCAACTACAGGGTAGTCAAATTTTATTGCATTTCTAACAATTGTAAATCCACATACTTTCATAAGTTGAATGTATTATGATTTGTTATTAAGCAAGGATGAGTAAACTCTCATATAATTTTCTGCTACTACCTCATCTTTGAAATTGTGGGCGTACTCATAGCCTGTATCGATCATTTTTTTTCGAAGTTCATTATCGTTGATTATTTTTAAAATAGCATTGCCAATCTCCTCAACGTTGTATGGATTAACATAAAAACTGCCTGGCCCTGCAGCTTCGTTAAAACAACCAAATTTACTAGTAATTACAGGTATTCCCGATACAAGTGCCTCAAGTATAGGTATTCCAAACCCTTCAAAAAAAGAGGGGTAGATAAAACATTCCGCATTTTGGTATATTGCAGGAAGTTCATTATTGGTGACATCTTTCGTAAAAACAATATTGTCGATATTATTCGATGTAATATAATCTTTAATGGTTCTAAAATAGTTTTCATGCTTTCGGCCTACAACTACTAACGGTGTATTTATTGCCTTTGTATGAAGTGCCTTTATAATTCCAAGCAGATTTTTTCTTGACTCAATAGTTCCAACATATAAAAGATATTTCTCGGGTAGATTATGTTTTAATCTTACCTCATTAAAAAAATCTTTGCTACATCTTTCCCAGTAAATCTTATTGCATCCCTGATAAATAACTGATATTTTGTTAGGAGAGACGTTAAGTAGCTGAATAAGATCCTCTTTCGTTTGTTTGCTTATTGCAACTATATGATCGGCAATTTGGCAAGCATATTTTAGTTTATAGTAATAGATTTTAGCATCAAACTTGCTATAGAACTCAGGGAATCGCATAAATATCAAGTCATGAACAGTAAGCACTGATTTTGCCCCAGTTTTCTTAATCCTAAACGGAAGTTCTTGGCTTAGCCCATGAAATATTTGAATGTTACGTCTCTTAATATCTTTAGAAATAAATATACTTCTCCATGTAGATTTTAGAACTTTCAAGATCGCATTTTTAGGATTGACGATTGTAAAGGAGGAATCGTTTTCAAGGATATATCTATCTTTTGTTTTAGGTGTAAAAAGAAAGTATTCACTCTTAGGATAATTGTTTATAAAAGCATTTAGCAGGTTTCTGCTGTAATTACCCAATCCGCTGAAGTTGTAAAAGGCCCTTTTTGCATCAAAGCCAACTCTTATTTTACCAT
>JBPXJX010000412.1:0-3462 GCA_051715525.1 Bacteroidales bacterium | reverse complement strand
TGTTAAATGATATTTTACTTATTAAGTTCTTGCCAAGAAGCCCATTTGCACCAGTAATTAGAAATTTCATCTTTGATATGGCTCCATTCCCATGGATTTGTTAATTGTAAGAAATACATTTCCAATAGATTTTATGGAGTGAATTCGTTCAACGTATTGTCTTCCTTTTGTTCCTGTTTCGCTAAGGTGATGTTTGTTACTTATTGCTTTTTTTATGTCATTTTTTAGAGATAATACGCTTGTGTTTATTAATGGTGGGTCATCTTTGTTTATGAGTCAGTCGATCTATACAGTTGAAGTAAATCATCTCTTAAATAACACATTACGGGTTTAGCGTGCGCCATTGCCTCTATAGCAAACATGGCATACCAGCCAATAATCAACTGGTCAATGATAAGGTCTGCTTTTTTTATTTCTTGTAGAATGGTTTCATTAGGAGCTTTTTCCAAGAGAATTAGTTCGATACTCAAGCCCTCATCCCTTAAAGCCTGAATATTTTCAATTATATGTTTTGTCCCTTTTATGCTTCTGTGATTAGGTGCGTGAAGAACTCTAAATATATCATTAGATGTCGTGTCAGTTTTTTTATTATCTAGTAGCGTGGTGTCAAAAGAAAAATGAGCCACCATGAGCGTATCCCAGTGGTACATATAATCAACCCAGTCACAACCAGATATTACATGAGATGCATGTGTTGTCCATAAGTTAATTTTACTTGTGATGTTGCTTCTTTTGAATTTATGTTGGGGGTAGTCACAAGCCATGGCATGTTTAAAGCTAAAATTTGGTGTTCTGGTTAAATCTTGTATATCGCTTCCGTATGGCATAACAACAGATTTTACTTTTGCTATTTTTAATAAATATGGTTCAAATCTCCATAGCATTAATGTATTAAATAGCGGGCCACCATTAAAGTAAAAATATAAACATCTATACCTGAAAATCGAGACAATAAAATCGATATGGACAATTTTTAGAGCTACCGCGTTGATTATTTTGTTTTTGTAAGAATATATTTTGTCGAAATCTTGAGTTATGAAGTAAGTATGTGTCACAAACGTTTCAGCAGAATAGCCATAGTATTCTAATGCACGCTTATGGTAAATATTATTTATTAATGGCTCTGGTCCCAGTCCTATATCTACTTTTTTGTTGATGTAACGAGATATTATACTTAATATTAATAATGGAAATAACAATAGTATTTCCATTATTAAACGTAAAGTTATTAATATTGATTGAGTCATGTGCTAGAATAATAAGTAATTTTTGAAGAGGTTAATGTCTTTGAAAATTTCGCAAAGGCAGTATCATCCAGCCATATATAACAAGTATCGTTGAAAGTGTTATTTTAATTAGCAAAAAATTCAAGTCAATTTTGACGGCCTGCATAAAAATAGCAAAAATAGCTACAAGAATGCCAAGTAGAAGTAATTTAATTAATACTTTCCACGGTATAACGATGGGATGTAATTTCTGAGTAGAATACAAATAACAGCTAGTTAATATTAGGTAAGAAATTGTTGTAGCCCAAGCTGCGCCAGTGGCTCCATATGCTGGAATTAGTAAATAATTAAGTGAAAAATTTATGCAAGCAGTTAACCATGCAAATCTAGCAAAAAGAAAAGTTTTTCCTTCTAAAGAAATTCCTATGGCAGTAACTTGCTGAGTAGCTTGTAAAATTATGCCAAAACATAAAATAGTGAGTGGTTTTGCACTGGCTAGGTATTCTGATGGCATGATGACTGAAATTATCTCACCCGAATACAAAGCTAATCCGCCACCCGCAATCAACATAATAAAAACAAGCAGAGTTAAAACTTGACCATAAATTTGACGATAATGTATAGGATGATCTTTTTGTATTTTAACGGCTATGGGACTCCATGCTAGCCCAAATGCCATTGAAATAAATAGTGCAATTGAAGCAAAGCGAGACGAAACAGCATAGATTCCAACTTCTTCAATTGATGCCATTGTTGCAAGCATCCAGCGATCCATGACACTAAATAACCAATAAGCAATTCCCATAAAAATAAATGGATACCCAAACTTAGTTAGCCTAACAATCCATCCATAACTAATTGCTTTAAAGCAAAAATCCTGACGAATAGAGTAAATCGCAAAAGGCAAAATAATAAATAATACTGCTGCTTGAGCAACGAGTAAGCCATCGACACCCGTTTTAAGTATTATTATCGCCGATAGTCCTGCAAGAATGCTCAATACGCGGGAAGCCAATGATATGAATAGAAATCGCCACGGCGCTAGATGTAGGCGAATTACATCCATAATATATTGTAACCATTGGGACGATGCCATAATAAGTAATGCGGCAGCCCAAGATATCCAAGTTATGGGTAATTCCTGTTTTTGGACTAGAGGTGTTAACCAAGGTAGTAAAAAAAATCCAATAGTAACTGCTATTAATGAAAAGAATAATTGCGCTAAAAAGCCAGACGTTACGATTTTTACTTGTTCGTTCGCTGTATTGTCTTTATCCCAATAAAATCGTTGGACAGAATTATTTAACCCGCAAAAAGCAATAATGCCAAGTACGGATGTTATGCTTGTTATTAATTCTAATATGCCAAATGATTGAGGTGAAAGTGCTGATGCTATTAAGGGAAATGTGAAAAATGCCAGTAGTTTTGTCAAGAAGTCAGCGCCGCCATAAATTGCAGAATCTTTAATTAGGTTGCGAAATGGCATTTATGTTACAATCTTGTTATTTACTAGTGGATGTTTTACTGTTGGTTTGCGTTTTGGATACTCTCCAAGTATGGGGTGATAGAGATTAATAAGAGATTCACGACGACCGTAAATATATTCGATTACCTCCCTAAATAAATATTGGGCAGAGTCCAGTCCATGATATTTTTCTACATATTCTCTGCCTGCCTGACCTAGCTGCTTTCGTAGCTCCGGGCGTGTGACGAGTTTTCTTAATACATCGACTAATGTTTCTGGAGACGCAGATACAATTGGACATTCATTGAAATAAGACCAACGACGTATAGGAAGAATATAATCATCATCTTCCAAGTTTGAAATAGTAGGAAGCCCTGATGCCATGCCTTCTAAACCGTTTAAACCATGTCCTGTAGCAATTATTTGTTCTACCAGAATATCAGCTTCATATTGAAGAGTGTGACGTACTTCGATATTTTGTTTTCCTTCTAATAAGGTCAGCTCTACAAGTAAACCTTCTTCTTTAAGTTGATTGATGGCACTGATAATGAATTCTGTACCTTTAAAGCCACGGTGGTTAGGAAAATGCACTATACGGACTACTTGAGAATGACCATCAGATGTGTTACATCTTAACGATTGCTGCCAATGATCAAGATCTATATGTAAAGATGATGGCATAAGCACGTCCCACCGTCCAAAGCCATCTGGGTTCATGACACCCGGAATGACACAATCAGCTTTAGCACACCAATAATCTACTTTCTTACA
>JBPXJX010000411.1:0-3937 GCA_051715525.1 Bacteroidales bacterium | reverse complement strand
ATAAAGTACTTCGTGTTAAGCATATTGAATGTGAATAATTTGCTCATTCCTTTCATAACAATATTTAAGTCTTTAGAAGCAAGCAAATCTTGAAATACAATCATATCCTGAGTGATAGGACCATTTATTAAATCTTGATATCTTCTCATCTTAGCGCCATGGTAACCTCCCAACGACTTGTGAAAATAAGAAGCTGTTGCATCGTTAAAAGCGCCGCTAAATCCACTTGAAAGATCAATAACTCTATAGCTTAATGCAGGATCTTTTAATATCTCTTTATCGGCAACGGTAGGTGTAAAAGGTTTTTGAACCTTTTCCTCAGCTACAAACTTATCGTTATTCATATACCTCTTATTCACAACCCACATATCGGTAACAATAAGTAAACCAAGGATTGCAATGAAGTAATATGGTTTTAATTTCTTTATAAAGAATGCATATAGCGCTCCAGCTGAAAGTAAAATGTATATAAGTGAACGTAAAGCATCTGCCTTTAGTAATGATGCTCTATCAGATCTAAGCGCATTGATTAACTCATCAGGATAACCTAATGATTGCTTAAGATATTGGTCGTTTGCGCTAACAAAGTCAAAAAGACTACCTCCGAATAGTAAAAAGAATAGGCAAATACCTCCAACAATTCCTAGTGCCCATTTTAAGGATTTGACAACAGTATTCTTATCCAACTCATTATCGTACAACTTTTTAATAGCAATAAATCCTAATAATGGCATTGTAAATTCTGCGATATAATTAATCATTGTTACAGATCTGAATTTATTATAACCAGGGAAATAGTCGAGGAAGAAATAGGTAAGCGCCTTAAAGTTATGTCCCATCGCTAGGGCAATTGCAAGAGCCGTTATAATAAAGAGTGCCCATTTATTAACCCCTTTAACAGCAAATAGCCCAAAAACAAATAGAAAAACAACAATTGCTCCAATATACATAGGGCCTGATGTTCCGGGTTGATCGCCCCAATAAGTATACGATTGCTTTGCCATTGAACTGGCTTGCCCGTTTGGTACACCTAGGCTCTTGAGCATTTTGTAAGTTTCTGAGTCTTCGCCAAGATCGGTAACAGAAGCTCCTCCCATTAAATTAGGAATTAAAAGGTTGAATGATTCGGCAACCCCATAGCTCCATCCTGTTACATAATCTTTATCTAAACCTGATGTGCGATTTTCTTTATCGTGAGTTAGCTCAGATGGTCCGCGAATTGAATCTTTTCCATAATCATAGGTAAACCAAAGTTTAGAGAAGTTTGCTCCAAATGCAAGAATTCCTGCTATTGCTAAAACAACAAGCGCCTTTCCAAACTGAAGAAGTAATTTTTCCTTATAAGCAGTAATAAAATACGATATGCCCAAAGCAATCATTATTAAAAAGGCATAGTAGGTAATTTGTGGGTGACCAGTAAAAAGATTTAAACCCAAAAACATTCCGAAAAGTGCAAATCCAGCAATAAACTTCCCTCGAAAAGTCAATAACATTCCAGCTATCATGGGTGCTACGTAGGCAATTGCATGCATTTTGGCGTTATGACCCGCCCCTAGAATTATATAAAAGTACGACGATAATCCATAGGCAAAAGCCCCCACTATGCTGAGCCATGGGTTTAAGCCAACGACTAGAAGGAGCAAATAAAACCCAAGCAATGCTATAAAAATGAATGTTGCCGGACGTGCACCAACTTCTAAAATTCTATTTACATATTGTAGCAGGTTTCCTTTATACGGAACTGAAATCATGTATGCAGGCATTCCGCAAAACATGCTATTAGTCCATAATGTTATATCATTAGTTTGTGCATTATAATCCTTTATCTCTTTAGCAGACCCAATAAACATTGCAATATCGTGCTGGGCAAGCCTCTTACCTTCGATAAGTGGAGAGAAGTAGGCATAAGAAGCAATTAAAAATAGAATAGCTGCAACTATATGCGGCAAGAAACTTTTTAAGAATTTAGTTTTCATAGATATTGCGTTTGGAAGTTTACATCAAAAGTAGTAAAAATGGTTATATGAAAAGTTAATCTTTAATATGCAACTTGATAATATCAGCCAGCTGACGGGTTGTTTCGTACCTGCTATACTGATGGTAATTATTGTTTTTTACCACCCCACCTATTTTATTAGTCCAATTATAGAACAATTTATCCAAATATTCAACGATTAAAGCAGTATCACTTCGATCAAAAACTTTACTGTTCTCTAACTCCTTTAGCAGATTTGCCGCATCACCGTTAGGGTTACCAAGGCAAAGTATTGGTTTATTTGCGGCAATATACTCCATTAATTTACCAGAAATTAACAGTTCGCTATTATCCATTTCAGGTAAACTATTAAAAAGTAAATCGGAGCTAAGCATATACTCTATGGCGCTCTTTTTTGGAACATAGCCAATAAACTCAAGATTTATCTCAGGGATAGTACTTTTAATCTGGTGTATTATATCTTCAGTAACAGTTCCAACTATTCTCAATCGTAAAAACTTGCAGATAGGATGATTATTATCAATAAAATGTCGAATCGAATTAAGTAATGCCGTTACGGGTTGTGATGGTGATAAAACGCCAATATGTGTTATTGTAAAAAAGTTTGGATCAGCAGCTACCTTAATATCTTTGTAATCATTCTCATCAAAACCATTATAAATATAGTGAATCTTGCTAGAGTGAATTTTCCCTTTTTGAACTAAATGCTCTTTCAAAGAGGGGCCAACAGTAAGAACAAGATCTGCTGATTGAAGTACCTTTCGCTCTAGTTTCTCATCCTTTTTTTGAGCAAAGCCAAATCTGTACAGAAACTTATTGTAATATAATTCAGTCCAAGGATCTCTAAAATCAGCAATCCAAGTTATGTTTAAATAACTCTTTAGCTTTAATCCAACCAAATGGGTTGAGTTGGGCGGACCTGTTGTAATAACAATATCAATTCCTTGCTCCTTAATAATCTTTTTAGCTTCACGAAAAGCAAATCTAACCCAACCAACCCTTGAGTCGGGGATAAAAAAGTTGCCACGAATTGCTCTTGAGAGCTTTTGAAACAATGTTGGTTTTGATTCACCGGTAAACCCTAGAGGTATTGCAGAGCTAGAATCACCGCTTGTTAACTTTGAGTATAGCTTTAAGGGCTCCCATGTTCCTGTTTTATGAACCTCAATATCTTTTACTAGCTCAATAAAAGTTGTGTCAATATACTTATACGAAGCCTTTTTTTCATCAACAGTTACAACAACCGGAGTGATACCAAAATCTTTTAAATACTTGCCAAAGTACATCCATCGTTGGACGCCAGATCCTCCGCTAGGAGGCCAATAGTAGGTTATGATAAGAACTTTTGGCATTAGAGCGTCTATTGTATTATTAAAGTTTTAAATATTTCCTTGTGTTGCAATTCTTGAAAGACAGAAATCTTTTGCATCGAGAGGGTTTAGCTCGTCGAGGCTTTTCCAAACAAATGATAATCCTCTATTAAGATAGATAAAACCAGATTTTTCCCTTAATTCAACTTCTTCTAAGCCATGGTTATTATGAGTGAACTCCCAGGTTCTTATCAAGCTAATTGATCCTTTTTCAGATTTCAACAATAAACTTATAGCTTTATTTTCTACGGCTACTTTTTCATTTTCTGATATTTCAGCTGAAAATATGCTATTTACCAAATACCAAATTCCACCTTTATGATGATTAAAAATGAGGTTTGCTATAACCTTTTCGTTCTTTGAAAAATAGATATTAAAAACCTTATTGTAATATTGATTATCAACTATTCTCCATTTCAAATAGTTCAAATCCTGCTTAATCCAAAGTTTTTTTGATTCATGTTTACCAATTTGATTGAGATCAAATTTAATAGAATCATTGCATATTGAATAAGCGAACTGTTTATTACTATTATGAAGGTGCCTCTTAAATGAATTTAACTTTGACCAA
>JBPXJX010000410.1:0-1595 GCA_051715525.1 Bacteroidales bacterium | reverse complement strand
TCTGCTAAAATTTGTACCTTACGCCCTATATGCTGAGAATGTTAAGGAGGTAAACAGCTCATCAACAGCGACAGATACCGATCCCATTTTTGTTGTTAAAAATAGAACAGGCCAGGTTGTTTTTGCCGTTTACCAGAGCGGTGTTCGTATGTATGTCGACGATCTTGCAGTAAAAGGCGCTAAGGGTGGATTTGCCATTGGCGGACTCTCTGGTAAAGCCTCCTCTGATTACTTTTTAATAACACCAGATAGCGCTAGGATAAAACTTAATCCTGTTGCCAAGGGTACAAAAGGTGGATTTGCCATTGGTGGTTTAAGTAGTAAGGGAGCTGAAAACTATCTTCAGCTAACCCCCGATAACTACTTAATAGGACACGATGCAGGTAAAGCCATAACATCGGGTTTGTATAACTCATTCATGGGATTTGAAGCGGGAAAAAGCAATAGTATTGGGAGCAATAATGTATACCTTGGATATAAAACAGGATCATTGATTGCATCAGGAAATAACAATGTTTTTATTGGCAACCGAACTTGTGAGAGTAATACTCTATCGAGCGAAAATGTAGCTATAGGTAATAACAGTGCTTTTGATGTTACATCATCCCTAACATCATCAGTAATTTTAGGGGATAACGCATTAACAGCTATGAAAACAGTTATACCGGTATCCAACTCTCTTTTCATCGGCAAAAATGCCGGTATTAATGTTGGAGAAGGCTCTACTTCTGTGAGTAATTGTATTTTTCTAGGAACAAATGCTGGTGATGGAGTAAAAAATACTGAATACTCACAAATAGGCGACATAGTTGCTTTAGGTAATGGTAGTGGAAGCAATTCTAACGGTTATAGAAATGTTTTTATAGGGAATGGGGCCGGAAATGGGTTTGTCGGGCATCAAAATACAATGATTGGTTTCTTTGTAGGCTCTCAACTAGGTTCTGGAACATACAATGTTTTTCTAGGCGATCAGTGTGCGTTAAATTCTATCGGTAGTAACAATACCTATATTGGTCGAACCGCAGGAGCATGGGTACGTGGAGACAATAATATTTTTATTGGTATTGATGCAGGTAGGGCTGCCTTTAATGCCCCAAGAACTGAATCACAGAGACTTCGGATTGGAGCATCTAATCTTATTTACGGAGAATTTGATAATCAAAGGGTGGCTATTAATACCACAAGCCCAACACAAACTTTAGATGTTAATGGTAATGCTCGTTTTAGAGGTATTGGATCAACGGCAGGTGGTTTAGCCCTTTACCGTTTGGCTGACGGAACATTAACCACTTCAGTATCAGATGAAAGGCTTAAGGAAAATATCAATACACTTACAAATTCATTAAGTAAAGTAATGAACCTACGTGGTGTCAATTTTACATGGAAAAAAGAACCACAAATGGGTTTAAGAATTGGCTTCATTGCGCAAGAGGTTGATAAAGTAATTCCTGAATTGGTTTTCACCAATGAAGTTGATGGTTTAATGGGAGTCAATTACCCAGAAATGACAGCAGTCCTTGTTGAAGCAATTAAGGAACAGCAAAAACAAATTGAGGCACTTAAAACCGAACTCGAGGCAATAAAAGTGCTGTTAA
>JBPXJX010000409.1:0-1780 GCA_051715525.1 Bacteroidales bacterium | reverse complement strand
AGGAGAGCTATAAAGGTGGTACACACGGCTATGATAACGCTTACCCCGAGATGCACGGAATCTTTTATGCATTTGGTCCTTCATTTAAAAAAGGATACCAAGAAGCTTCGTTCTCGAATACCGATTTATACCCAATAATAGCTTATATTCTAAGCATAAAACCCGAAAAGGTTGACGGTAAAATTGGCGATGTAATTGGAATTTTTAAGTGATAGCTGTTCGTTGACAGTAGTTTATGTGTTTACCTACTGTCAACTGAACCCTGTCAATTATTTTATAGGAAGATAAGCGGCCTTATTAATATCTTGAATACTTGTTATTGGTTTTTGAGGAGTTAGATACTGAGCTAAAAACTTATAGATTTTAACCCTAATCTCCTTGGCAATCTTTGAATCTATTCTATCGAATGAGTGTCCACCTGGGATATCCTTAAAAATCTCGTACTCAAACTTCTTTCCTTCGGCCTTAAGCGCTTGGATAAGGTGCTCCACTTCAAGGCTATTCACATCATCATCATTGGTATTGGTATGAATTAAAAGGGGCGTTTGCAGCTTTGCTGCATTCCAAGCGGGTGAACGACGACGGTACTCGTTAATATCCTCGCGCGCTGTTTTGCCAATATGATTATCAGCCGACATAATATCGCGATAATCTTGAGTTGCATAACCCATTCGAGCAATTAGATCTGATACAGGAACACCCGCGAAAGCGCATTTATAATCATATGGGTGCTCAAAAATATTCATCAACGATATCATACCACCATGGCTCCAGCCAATTGCTCCTACCCTATCCTTATCAACAAAATCGTAGTTATCGATCATGTACTGGCGACTGGCATCGCAATCATCGTTTTCTAACCCACCATAGTCAATTTTATCAAAGAAATCTTTGCCATAACCTGTGCTTCCACGATATTCAGGGGCAACCACAATGTAGCCTTGCGCCATCATCTCGCGAATCATATGGGTATGATAAGTTGTAAAATCGGCGTGAACTCCGCCATGAACTAAAACCAGCAATGGGTATTTCTTTGTCAAATCAATGTTTTTAGGAATAAAAACATATGACCAGAACTTTACTGGGTTTTTGGCTCCCATAGCAGTTGGGTTCTTAACCTTTGCTGGAGGAGGGCCGTAAATATAAACCTTATCGATAAAAGCGTAATCCTTGATTCTATCAAACCAAAGATTATCGTCAACCATTTTCTGAAGTTGATCTAAACGATGACCAAGTTCAACATTATCGTCTTTTAGCTGAGAAATTTCTTTTTTAAGCGATTGCTCATCCTGTGAGTAAACAAACCAAGGAATTAAAGCAATTAATAAAACCATTACTCTTTTCATACTATTATTGTTTTTAGAGATCATTTAGCGAAATCAAATACACCTAATATAAATATTCCCCTTAGCAAAGTTAATAAATCAAATCAACTTACACTAATATCTGATTATCAATAATATAAAAATATTTTTCTAAATAACTATATAATTTAGTTGTATAACTAAAACATTTAGTTTACATTTGTTATATGAAGGAACTAACAAAAGCAGAAGAAGAAGTAATGGAGTACCTATGGAAGCTTAATAAAGCTTTTGTAAAGGATATACTCGAACTCTTCCCCGAACCAAAACCCGCCTATACAACTGTCTCTACTATTGTTCGAATATTAGAGAAAAAAGGAATGGTAGGGTTTAATGCCTACGGCAAAAATCATGAATACTACCCTTTAGTTTCGAAAAAAGAGTATGCAAGGCTTTGCTTAAAGCATGTGCTTACC
>JBPXJX010000408.1:0-1241 GCA_051715525.1 Bacteroidales bacterium | reverse complement strand
TGACTTACCTTAGTCTCATCCTTCTTTGCTGAATAAATCCACTCTATAATAGCCTTTTTTTCGCCTTCGGGTAAAGTGAAAAACTTTTTTTTAGCAATAATATCATCATTTAAGCATAGAATAAATTCCTCGGGAACTTCCAAAGGTGCATCATCCTTATAAAGAATAACCCTTACTAAATCGCCCTCACCTTTACTTATTGATTTTCTGATTTGCGCTTTAACAGGAAGAAAAAGCGTTCCATTTCCCATAGGCATCAGGTGATAGCATTTAATGGGATAACCATCGATACTCCCCTTTACCTTCACCCAGCCAAAATATGCGTGCTTATCCTGTAAAATCTCGGGGATTGATGCATATGTCCAACCGCCTTTGCCGGGGAATTTTTGAAGTAAATAATCCTTATCTACAAGAGGTTTCTCTTTTCCCATCGATACTTTTTCTTTATAACATCCTTTAAATTGATTTGTTCTCCTAAATCAACTTTCCTTATCCTTTTGTTCCACCAAAAGATATAAGTTTTTATCCTCAAGAAATAGATAGCCCTGCTCGTAGCAGAAATGGTAGTTATAACCCTTTTGGGTTGTATAATAATGGGTAAAATATGTAAAATTAAATCCTTTTGATAGCAGCGAATCCTTCGATACCATCGTTTTGCCCGATTGCTTATTCAACTCTTGAAGCACCCTGCGGTTTTTACGAAGGATATTATTGATATTGCGAACCGTATTGCTTGCATCGCTATTAAGGCGATTGTTATAAGAATTTCGACACTGATCGGAGCAAAACTTTTTATCGGCACGGCCGATTAGCTTCTCGCCACACTCAGGGCAATTTTTAACTTTTGTTTCCATTTTTTATTCTGATTTTATCAATCTGATAATCAAATGTAAAAATATTTTTAACCAATTACAAACGACAACAAACGAATGTTAACCGACTATACCCACTTAACAACCGAATCGGCTATTTTTACTGACTTTACTTTGCATCATCAAAATTTGTTAAACTTAAAAACTCAAAAAAATGGAAACAACTATCAACAAAGTAGAAATTCAAGGTTTTCTTGGACGCGATGCAGAGGTTAAAACTTTTGAAAGTGGACGTACACTCGTAAGCATGAGCTTAGCAACTAGCGAAAGTTATAAAAACAATAAAGGCGAGTGGGTAACCTCAACCAGCTGGCACAACGTGACCTACTGGAGAAATAAGAAGGACGAAATGGTAAACTTCAAAAAAGA
>JBPXJX010000407.1:0-1383 GCA_051715525.1 Bacteroidales bacterium | reverse complement strand
TGTAATAGTTATCGAGCGAAGCATTAACAATTCCTTTTATTTTATAAAAGTAAAAATTAAGGTTAAAAATAAAAAAGAAAGCCGTCAAATAAATGACGGCTTATCTCCTTCAGACATAATTAGGCTAGTTTTTTATAACCTTACCTAATATTAACCTATTCCCAACCTTTATTTTTACTAGATAAATTCCTGCTGGACAATCTGCCAAGTTGATATCAGTTTGGCTAGGTTCATGAACAACTTTCGATTTTTGAATACATCCAATTGAGTTATATATCTCAATTCTTACATCTGTATTCGATGGTTTTTCAAACTTGATGTTAACCAAACCAGTTGTTACTGTTGGATAAATAGTAACCCCTTCGTCGGATGTATTGATTTCTATGCCAGTTGTAAGAACGTTAACCTTCCATGATAAGCTTGCGTAAGCCATCTGTGGGTCAGTTGCAGTAAGTGTTACTGTTGCTAAGCCTGTCTTTAAAGGTTTTACAAGCAATCCGGTTGATGATAAGAAAAGATCAACCACACCTGCACTTGATGATGAAACGGTATACCTAAGCGCATCGCCATCAGGATCGGTAAATAGAGTTGTTAAATCTAAGAACGCGAATGGATCCGTGGTGCTCATGTTATTATCGCCAACTGACTGAACAACTCTTGGCGCTTGGTTCTTGTTGTTTACATAAATATCTACTGCTATTTCACTTGCATTTCCATAGCTATCGGTACCAATAAGCTTCATTGTGTAACTTCCCGCATCGGATAAGCCGGGAGCAACTTTTAATGTTAAGCTATTTGCTCCAGTTGTTAGAGTAACGAAAGATGGTTTTCCCTCTGAAGTAATTGTGTAGGTATTGTGTTCAAGATCCTTAACCTCGTAGGTTCTTTCGAAAACATCACCTTCGGTCATTGATACTGAGATTGCCTTACCAAAGTTTATTGAAGGGCCACTATTCAAATGCATGTTAATGGCTACAGAAGCATTCTTTCTAACTGCATCGTTCGAGGCAATGTTCATATTTGCTGTATTAAGCCCTTGCTTAGCATATCCAGCATTGAAGAACAACTTTACATCTTTGCTTTCGCCTGGTTTAACTACATCCTCCGCTGGAGAATCGAGTATCACCCATGAGTTGCTCAGAAATTTCTCCTCTGCAGCTTTAACCATCCAACCATACTTTTTGAACTGAGCAATTGATGCTATATCCCACCAATTGCTTCCATTACCAAAGTAGAAACGCTCTTCAACAGGATTTGTAAACTCAGCACAGCCTTGTGGGAATGCCGCACCCATTGGGTATTTAATTACAACAAAGAATGTTTCATTAGGATAGAATATCTGATTTGTGGTTAAAGGGATTGTAATAAATGCCCCATTTGGTA
>JBPXJX010000406.1:0-4983 GCA_051715525.1 Bacteroidales bacterium | reverse complement strand
CTAACCAAACCGAAAATCTCTTTCATTTCTTTACCCATTGCCTTTACCTGTTGAGGAATAATACTTGCCTCGCTCATTCCAGGTACAGTATTGATCTCAAGGAAGTAAAGTTTATCGTTGCTTAGGATATAATCAACGCGGGCAATGCCTCTACAATCAAGCACATCGTATATTTTCGAAGATAATTCTTGAGCTTTAGCCGTTAATTCAGCGCTAATTTTAGCAGGTGTTATCTCTTCGCTTTGGTTAAGATATTTAGCGTTGTAGTCGAAGAATTCGTTTTTAGGAACGATTTCAGTAACAGGTAGAAGAATTGTTTTTTCTTTCGTTTTTATTACTCCGTTACTTAATTCCCTTCCCGGTATAAATTCCTCAATTAATACAGAATTATCCTCAGTAAAGGCTTTTTCAATGGCAGGAATAAGATCTGCCTCGATTTTTACCTTACTAACACCATAGCTGCTTCCACTCTCGTTGGGCTTAACAAAAACTGGTAATCCAAGTTTCTCAATAATGACTTTTGATGAGATATTTTCCCCTTTTGTTACTTTGATTCCTTTTGCAAGGTTAACCCCAGTGCTTTGCACTAAAAGTTTACAAACATCCTTATTGAATGTTGCTGATGAACTTAGTACGCCCCCTGTAGTATAAGGCACACCAATTAATTCAAAGTATGCTTGTAGCAATCCGTTTTCGCCAGGTGTGCCATGAATGGCTATTAAGGCGCAATCGAAGGTCACCTTTTCACTTTTGATAATAAAACTGAAATCATCTTTAGATACTGGAATATCTCCCAAAACCTCATGCTTAACGGTCCAGTTAGTTCCTTTTACAAGAATTTTGAAAACATTATACTTCTCCTTATCGAGCCAGTTGGCTATTTGGGCAGCGCTTTTCAAGGAGATCCCTTCCTCCGAAGAGTTACCTCCTGCAAGTATGGCTATATTCTTAAGTTTATTCATGTGTGTTGTTTTTAAAGCACTTCAAAGATATTAAAAATGCCCCGTAGGGCAGAATGAATATTAAAATATTGTTATTGAAAAGGGTTACTCTTCAACAATTTCTCTACCTGTAACGTAATTTCTCCACTTGTCAATTACCAATTGCATATCTTGTGGCAACTCCGATTCAAACTCAAGCCATTTTCCAGTTGTTGGGTGTGTAAACCCTAATGATTGGGCATGTAGAGCATGTCGTGGACATATTTTAAAGCAGTTTTCAACGAATTGCTTGTATTTATTGAACTGCGTTCCTTTTACAACCTCGTCGCCACCATACTTATCGTCGTTGAATAAAGGGTGCCTTATGTATTCGAAATGGGCTCTAATTTGATGGGTTCGTCCTGTTTCGAGTTTGCACTCAACTAGGTTTACGTAGCCCAATCGTTCTATAATCTTCCAGTGTGTAATAGCATGTTTGCCTTGTTCTCTATCGGAGAAAACCTGCATTTTTTTTCTGTCGCGAATGCTACGGCCAATGTGACCAGTAATTGTTCCCTCATCGGTTTCCATATTGCCCCATACTAGGGCAATGTATCGGCGCGATGACGTACGATCAAAGAATTGTTTTGCCAGCTTGTTCATGGCAATCTCGCTTTTTGCAATGACTAGTATTCCTGACGTGTTTTTATCGATGCGGTGAACCAACCCCGGGCGAACCTCGCCAGAGCTAAACAATGGGATATCCCTTAAATGGTACATCAAGGCGTTAACGAGTGTGCCAGTAAAGTTACCATGAGCAGGATGAACCACCATTCCTGCTTCTTTATCAATTATAATAAGGTCATTATCCTCGTAGAGGATTTTAAGCGGTATATTTTCGGGTTTGATTTCTGTATCTCTTGGTGGGTAGGCCATTACAATTGAAATGGCATCGAGTGGCTTTACTTTATAGGATGATTTAACAGGTTTGCCATTTACTAGAATATTATCAGCATCGGCAGCTGACTGTATTCTATTGCGCGAAACCTGATGGATTTTACTAGAAAGGAATTTATCAATGCGAAGCATCGATTGGCCTTTATCTACTTCAAATCGAAAGTGCTCATATAACTCCGATTGCTCTTCCGAAGCATCATCTATTTCATCATCAAAGTCGGGAGTTAATCCTTTTGAGTCAATCATCTTATTATTACCAACTTTTGGGTAGATATTGCATTTTTATGCTTGAGTTGCACAAGGTAAATACCCGATTTTAGTGCGTTAACATCTATATCATCAACATCATTTGTCTTGACAATCATAACCTGCCCTGAAAGATTTATAATTCTTACCCATTCAGGTTTTGCCCCTTCGGGCAAATTCAACCGAATGCTATTTGATGCAGGGTTTGGGTAAATGCTAAAGTTAATTTTTGTTGATGGGTTCTCAATTCCTGTTTGCCAACTGGTAAACTTCCCAAAAACTGGTTTTATCATTAACGACCCTGGTATTGATGATTGTTGCCATTGACCAGTAAGGTTAAAGAAAACCTTATCATGGTGGTCGTTATTTTTGTCAAATCCAATATGCAGAAAATCTTCAGTTGTATTTATTGTCCCTACCCAAAAATCGCCTCCAATTTTAAGTTTTGAGTTAATCCTGTAGAGGGTATCTTTATTATATGCGTATAGAGGTTTCTTTTCAAGACTTTTATATAGTTGCGCTCCGGGTTTACCATTGTTGTCGTTCCAGATTACAAGGTTGAAAGTAGTCCTCATGAAATCAGGTATCTCATTAAAGTAGATCATGACACCTTTTAACGAATCAATTTCGTACGAATGATATTTAACAGCCATCATAGCACCACTGCTGCCATCACCATAAAGTCCATAACCACTCTCTACCGAGCCATCATCGTAGGCGTAGTAGTTGTAGAATTTTTGAATGTAGTTTAAAGTATCATTGGTTCGAAGATAAACTTCTCCAACCTCTGTTGTCAAATAGCTTTTATAGAATATTTTTGCTGAATCACTCCAGTTAGACTCTAGGTTATATTCATATAATCTTGTAATATCAAAAGTTTTTAGGGGGTCATAGTTTGAAGCATCTTGCTCTATTGTAGGGACAGGAACTTTGTTCGATAAGTCTTTTACATAATAATTCTTTGTAACATTTGTTACTATTGAATAATAATTATGTATTTGAATTTTAAATTCATAAGGATTTCTAATTTCGTTTTGCCTTGCATCGCTATTTAAGTGCTTCCAAGGCATAGATTCATAGTTTTTTAAAAACGATTGAATTGGTTTTGTGAAAGTAACATCCTCAATTACTGTATTGTCAAATGTTCGATCTTTATTTAAGTAAACTAAATCTATATGCCAATGATCGCTATTTCCTCTGATACTAGGGTATTGAACATTTGGTGAGAGAGAGGCGTAGTTTATTATTTTGAATTGGAAGGTATCGCTTAAAAATCTTGGCTCTTTAATCGGAATCATTGCACAAAAAAACTGCTTTGAAATATCGGTTGCACTTTGAATAACCTGTTTTTTCAGGAGGTGATGTTTCTCAACAACCTTTTTTCCATTAAAATAGGATACAGCCGAGAAAACCCTAATCCATTTGCTTTCTGTTTTTGAAAAAAAATCAACTGCTAAGGAATCACAACCTGAGTGTCCATTGTCTGTTGTATCTGGTGCTTCACCTTGCCCTTTAGGCTGATATTGAAAGGATAAGTATAAACTATCGAGTATAAAATTACCTGATAGATCAATAGGTTGAGAAGTTAGTGAATCAGACTTTAATGGGGCTGTATTTAAATGGCTATATATTTTGCCATTGCTCCCAATGGCATCAAAAGTTGCAACCCCAATTGTAGGAGGGTTTATTGCATATGTTTGGTTAACTAAAACACCGCTTTGAAGCCAATTTGTGGAACTAGGGCTCGATTGTCCACTTGAAAAGTCATCGTAAAATGGTAACGATAATGGTGCTGCTTTTACAGATGCTTTTGATTTAGTTAAAGCGCTCTTTTTTACTGGAATTGACTGTAAATCGAGCAGCATTTCCTGGCTAAAAAGATTTGCGGAAAGGGTTATCAGAAATGCTATAATTAATAGTTGCCTCATTCAACAATTTCGTTAAGTAGGGTTGAATCTACCTGCATAAAAGCTGAATCTATACCCAATTCTGCTTTTATTTTAGGAACTCGTGCCTCATTTAGCGTTAGCCAAATATCAACTCTTGAGCCAAGACTAATTGAGGTGTTCTCGAAAAATGCGGGATATTGACTATATACCATTGCATTCAACGTGTCTTTGTAGTCTTTTATTGTTTCGTCGTACTTAACTTGTCCTAGGTTTAGCGATGCATCAATTAGTCTACTTCTTGAATCGCTTTGGTTTAGCCCTATTAAAAGAGGTAAACCGGTTCTTTCGTTTTGCATTCCACGACCAAGTACTAAATCAACTCTCGAACCCTTTGCAATTAACATTCCAGGTTCAATTTTTTTCCCCTTAAACCTCTGCTCCAATACATTATTTACAGCAATATCAGGTACAAAAATTAGTGTACCTACTATTAAGCCCTGCTGATCGAGAATAGCCTTTGCTTGCCGAAGCGTCATCTCAACTACATTTGGCATCTCAACCTTTTTAGGATTTTTTGCATTTATGGTAAGAAGCACTCTTCGATTTTGCTTAACTTTTGTTCCAGCAGGAGGGTTTTGCTCAACTACTGTACCTGGCTTGCGGGTTAAAATATATACTGAGTCGGTAATTTCAAACCTTAACTTATACTCCTTTGCAAGTCTTACAACCTCATTATGCTTTAATCCTGTAAAACTTGGAACTGGGTAGCTTTGCCCATGCCGTGTAAAGATGAATAGAAAAATAAGGAGAATTATGCCTGTGCCAACAACTCCAAGAATAGGGAACAAAAATGTTTGAACGTTATAGTTCGAGTATATTTTTAAAATTAGTTTCTTAATGCTTTCCCACATAGCTTTATTACTTAATCTTTTAAACTTTAAATAAAAGGCAAATTTATAATTATATGAGTA
>JBPXJX010000405.1:0-13032 GCA_051715525.1 Bacteroidales bacterium | reverse complement strand
TAGTATAAAAAGACAAATCAATGTGCTATACCTTTACTATAACATAAGACATGGGTATTTCAAAATCTTTTTGATTTATAAATTTTTCTATCCGCGCAATGGAGGTTTCGCCCATTACGCTAACTTTATTATATAATTCGTTGTAATCAGCAAATCGTTGAACAGATTCGTACACAATGAATTTTTGGTATCCGTTGGCTTCAACAGCGCTCCAACTTTGAACAACTTTTTCTTCTTCATCAATAAAGAATGCCCAATCCGATTCTTTCCAGTGGTCGATAATAATAACATCACCCCCTAACGTTTTAGCATGATGAATTGCTTTAAGAGCGTCAACCATTTCATGCAAACAAAACTCAAAAAGAACAACATCGCAAGATATATTGACATTGTAAAAATCGTTATGTATTATTTTAAATTTATCACTTAGTCCTTTATTTGAGATGCTTTCCTCTAATCGTTTTAAAGCATTTAAGTCATTATCTACTGCAAAAACCTCTTTAGCATCTCGTGCATATTCAACGAGTTGTCCTCCCCCAGCGCCAATTGATAAAATATTTTTATTCTTAAAATCGTAGAAATCTACTAGATTCTTGATAATTGCTTTAATATCTGTTGCCATTTTCAATAATATTTTCATTTAAAACTAATACAAATCTGTTTAAACATCAATATATTTTGATATTGATTTTATTATACCTTCCTTTGCATCGATTTTAGCATATTTTAGATCTGTATAGTTAGTATATCTCTCGAATCACTTCTCAAGAAGACATTCTTTCTACTTCACTAGTTTACGCTGAATAATTTTAAGCCAAAGAAACATTACCCTTTTGAACAGATACGCGGTTAATGTTAGCATCAGCGGCATTAACTAATAATTTTTAAATGGAAAACAGACGACCTCTGAATAACAGAGGACAACGAAATTTTGATCCCAAAAGAACATCAAGGTTTAAATCATCAAACAATGGTCAAAGCAAAACGAAATCTCTTGACCCAAAACTATTTGTAAAAAAAGCAGTTGCAACTGAAGTAATTAAGCACATACCTACGCAACTCATTGAGGATTTACAAGTTAATCCAAAAATAGTAAGTAATTTATTAAAAAAGGGGTTTAAAACCCCAACCGAAATCCAAGAAAAAACCCTCGATGCAATTCTTGAGGGTAGAAATCTTATGGGTTTAGCGCAAACTGGAACAGGCAAAACCGCCGCTTTCTTAGTGCCTATTATTCATAACCTTATAAATCAAAGACCTAACTTTCAGGTTTTAATTGTTTCGCCAACTCGCGAACTTGCACTGCAAATCGAGGGTGAGTTTAAAAGCATAAGCAAAGATCTCAACCTTTCGTGTACTAGCCTTATAGGCGGCACAAGTGTTAGCCGTGATATAAACAATTTAAGAAGACCAAGCCACTTAATAATTGGTACTCCCGGTCGAATTTCTGACATGATACGCCAGCGGGCGTTAAATCTCAAAAACTTCTCAATTCTTGTACTTGATGAGTTTGATAGGTTACTAGATATGGGTTTCTCGAACGACATTCAGTTCTTTGTTGATGGCATGATCAATCGTAAGCAAACAATACTCTTCTCAGCGACAGAGGAGAAAGGTCAAAAAGCCTTAATCAACAACCTACTCGAAAACCCCGTTGAAATTCGTGTTAGCAGCGGGAATGTCAGCCCCGATTCTATTGAGCAAGATATTGTTGTGGTAAAGAATGGCGAAAAGAAGATGGATGTACTTGTAAACATGGTTCGCAACAAATCGTTCGAAAAGGTTCTGGTATTCGCAGAAACAAAACGATGGGTTAGCCGAATATGCAAGGATCTTAAAATGGCTGGGATCAAAGCCGATGAAATTCATGGCAATAAATCGCAGAATTATCGAATTAATGCCTTAAATTCGTTCAAAAACAAAAAGATACAAGTGCTTGTTGCTACTGATGTTGCAGCCAGAGGACTTGATATCTCACATGTATCGCACGTAATTAACTATCAACAGCCTAAAAATATTGACAGCTACATTCACCGTATTGGTAGAACTGGCAGGGCTGGCGAAAGCGGAAAGGCGTTTACTTTTATCAACTAATAAATAAGTATATGGCTAAATCAAACAATAGCTTTATAAAAAAGCAAAAGACTGAAAAGCGTCTAAAGAAGAGGAAAGAGAAAGAGAAAAAAATGACTGAAAGAAAGGAAAATTCTCCTTCAAGCAGCTTTGAAAGCATGATTGCCTATGTTGATAAATTTGGCAACATCACCTCTGAGCCACCTGTTGAGCAACCGGAACCAAAAGAAGAAGAATCGAACGATTAAAAGTGTTGATTCGCTTAATAAAACAAAACCCTCAAACATGAATTTGTTTGAGGGTTTTTATTTTTTTGTAAATTAATCACTTATTGATTTGCCAGTTTCCCAACTATCTCGCGAACAATTTTGACCTTTTCATCCAACATCTCCTTGGTTTTTGCCTCAGCAATAAACCTTAGGTAGGGCTCAGTGTTTGAAGGACGAATGTTGAACCACCAATCGGGGAACTCAACGCGATAACCATCAAAATCGAATGAAGCGGTTGGTTTTTCTTTGCTGGTGAAATACTCTCTAACAGCATCCATTGCATCTTTCTTCTTATCGATTTTGAAGTTGATTTCGCCTGAGTTGGCATAAGCTTCGATTTTCGAAATCAGCTGCGAAAGGGTTACCCCCTTCTCTTTCATCTTGGTAATAACATTCAGAATAATAAGACAAGCCATTAAACCTGAATCGGAGTAATAGAAATCGCGGAAGTAATAGTGACCAGCCAATTCACCACCAAATATTCCATTAATCTCGCGAAGTTTAGGAGCTGCAAACGCTCGTCCAACGCGCCATGTTTGTGTTGTGCCACCTAGCGGTGCCAAGTATTCACCTACAGCCTTTGATGTTCGTATATCTTGCAAAACAATTCCTCTTTGTTTTTTCTCCTCGAGGAAATAATGACCAAGCACGGCAATCATCAAATCGGGAGAAATGAATTTTGAGTTCTCATCAACAAACATCACCCTATCGCCGTCGCCATCGAAGATAATACCTACATCGCATTTATTATCTTTCACCAGCTTTTGCAAGTCTACAATATTCTCGGCTACAAGCGGATTTGCCTCGTGATTTGGGAAAGTGCCGTCCAACTCATCGTAAATGTAAACAGGCTCGTTTCCTAAGATTTCTTTGATAAGCAATGCTGCCATACCGTTAGAGCAATCTATACCGATCTTTATCTTTGAGTAATCGCCACGATAGCCGCTAAGGAATTTAAGGTAATCAGCCTTAACATCTAAATCAACTATCTTACCCTTTTTGGAAACAGGTACAACCTGTTCGTTCTTTACCTTTGTCTCAATCTCCTTAAGTCCTGTATCATAACCAACTGGGAGAGCATTCTCGCGCGAAACCTTCATCCCATTGTACTCGCGCGGGTTATGTGATGCTGTAATCTGCACCGATGCGTTAAAGCCATGCTTTGCAGTAGCAAAGTATACCATTGGCGTTGTTGCCAAACCCAAGCTATATACATCAGCCCCGGCATCAGTTATACCGTTTGTAAGATAATCGTAAATCTCTGGTGATGATGTACGCGCATCGCGTCCAACAAGTACTTTATCTGTTTTAAGCAAACCAACCAAAAAGAATCCGATTTTATATGCATCGTCCTTATTAAAATCTTTATTGTAGATGCCTCGGATATCGTATGCGTGAAACGCTCCCATAGTAAATTGTTTTAATATTTTCAGCGTAAATGTAGCAATTTGATTTTTCATGAAGCAACATCATCAAACTCAACTTAAAAGATTAGAATATTCTACTTTTATTAACAATAAAAAAAGCATCCAAAGAGGTTTTCAACACCCAATCACTCTTTAAGTATTTTTTTGTTCTTTTGTATCCTTAAATAATTCTACAATGGATTTAGTAAATATCAACAAGCATATTGATCTTATATCGAAAGAGCTGAACCTCAACTCTCGACAAGTATCAAGTACAATTAGATTAATAGATGAGGGTGGAACAATACCATTCATTAGCCGATACAGAAAAGAGCAAACAGGAAACTTGGATGAGGTTCAGATTACCTCTATTCGTGACTTATCTTCCAAATACGTTGAACTCGATAAACGCAAAGAAACCGTTCTGACTACAATCGACGAGCAAGGAAAACTTACTGACGATTTAAAGAAGAGGATTATTGAATGCTATGACCCAACTGAACTTGAGGATATTTATCTACCATACAAGCCAAAGCGTAGAACAAAAGCAACCATTGCTAAAGAGAAAGGCCTTGAGCCTTTGGCTGAGCTAATCATGAGGCAACAAGATCGTGATATTTACGGCAAAGCTGAAAAGTTTGTTAACGATCAGGTTGAGGATGTTGAAGATGCCCTGCAGGGTGCTAGAGATATCATTGCCGAGTGGGTAAATGAGAATGAAAAAGCCAGAAACGTTGCCCGTCGCCACTTTAAACGTGGGGCAATAATCCGCTCTAAAGTGGTTAAAGGAAAAGAGGAAGAGGGCATCAAATACAAGGATTATTTTGGCTTTGAGGAAGAAGTCCGTCGTTGCGCATCGCATCGATTTTTGGCTATGCGCCGTGGTCAGGATGAAGGGTTTCTTAAGGTGAGCATAACTCCTCCAGAAGAAAACCTTATTGAGGAGATTGAAAGGTTTATGGTAAAAGGCTCGGGCGAGCCTCAAACCCAAGTTGCAATGGCCATAAAGGATTGCTACAAACGATTACTCGAGCCTTCAATCGAGAATGAGTATACCGCAGAGTTAAAGGAGAAAGCCGACGAAGAAGCAATCAGAGTTTTTGCCGAAAACCTTCGTCAGCTTTTACTATCAGCTCCGCTTGGACCAAAGATGGTTCTTGCGCTTGACCCAGGCTACCGCACAGGTTGCAAGTTGGTTTGTATCGATCAGCAAGGGAATTTATTACATAACGAAACCATCTACCCTCACCCACCGCAAAGCGAGTCGGGCAAGGCAATGAGCAAGGTTTCAAGTCTTGTGGATACCTATAAAATTGATGCCATTGCCATCGGCAATGGAACGGCTAGCCGCGAAACTGAAAGTTTCGTTAAGCACATCCGCTTTAACCGCGATGTCAGAGTCTACGTGGTTAGCGAAGATGGAGCATCGGTCTATTCAGCCTCATCTGTAGCAAGGGAGGAATTCCCAGAATACGATGTAACCGTTAGAGGTGCAGTTTCCATTGGCCGTCGATTACTCGATCCGTTAGCCGAACTAGTTAAAATCGACCCAAAATCAATTGGCGTAGGGCAATATCAGCACGACGTTGACCAAGCTAAACTTAAAGGTGGCCTTGATGGCGTAGTTGAGAGCTGCGTTAACCACGTTGGTGTAAACGTGAATACTGCAAGCAAACATCTACTAACATACGTTTCGGGACTTGGTCCTCAGCTGGCAAAAAACATCGTTGAATACCGTAAGGAGAATGGGGCGTTCAATAGCCGTAGCGAGTTAAAGAAAATCCCTCGCCTAGGCGATAAAGCCTTTGAGCAGAGCGCGGGCTTCCTTCGAATACCCGAAGCAAAAAACCCATTAGATAATAGCGCCGTTCACCCTGAGAGCTACCACATAGTTGAGAAAATGGCCAAAGACTTAGGTTGCGAGGTTGCCGACCTAATGAAAGATGAGGCTTTGCGAAGCAAGATCAAACTTGAAAAATACGTTACTGAGAAGATTGGCTTGCCAACCTTAAACGATATCATGCAAGAACTTTCAAAACCCGGACGCGATCCGCGTAAAGCCATTAAAGTTTTTGATTTTGCAGAGGGAATATACAAGATTGATGATTTAGTCCCCGGTATGGTTCTCCCTGGCATTGTAACTAACATAACCAATTTTGGAGCTTTTGTTGATGTTGGAGTTAAGCAGGATGGTTTGGTTCATATCTCCCAACTTGCAAACAAATTTATCTCTAACCCCAATGATGTAGTTAAACTTCACCAACATGTTAAGGTTAAGGTAACCGAGGTTGATGTTGCCCGTAAGAGAATTCAACTTACAATGAAAGATATCGAACAATAAAAAAAGCCCTTTTAGGGCTTTTTAGCATTTTCGATATAATAGCTTTCAACATCTCGCTTAAACCAGGGTTTAGCATCGGTAAGTGTTATATCTAAACCTTTAGGAATAATTTCAAACTTGTTTTTTGGTCTGATGTTATCCAACCAATGAAACCCTTTAAGTGTAATTTCCTCTCGTTCAACTTTCTCAATTGGGTAAAAAGTTGAAACAGGCTTGACTTGAAATGTAATTCGAGTAACCTTTCTATTCTTAAAACGAGCAACCAAGTCAGAACTCTCAGCTTTATTTACAGCAGCAATAACGCCTTGATCGCGTAAAAAATAAACTGCTTGCCCGTTACCTTTAACATCTAATCGGTCAAGTTGCCCCTTAACAAAATGGGCAACCATAACTTTACCTCTTATCTGATTAAAATTGATGGAATCCTCTTGAGCAACGCTAAATGCATTCCCCTCAAAATCCATTCGCCTTAATTTATTATCTTTTGAAGAATATCCTTTAATAAAATCAGCTGTCATCTGATTGTTCTCACTCCAAAGAACAGGTTCTACAAAGAAGCTAACAGTTGAGTCTTTAGTATTATAAACAATTGAATCGCAACGTCCTTGCAAATCTTTTCTAAAGTATGTAACCTTACCTAACGCACGCACTAAGCGATAAACGGAATCGGGTAAATTATTATCAGGATAAGAATTTAAAAGCATATTATCACTTCGAAGAAAAAGTGTATCGTTTTCAGAAACCGCTAATAGTAGTGGTTCCTTTTCAATCACTGCTTTTTTCTCAATATCCCAATAGCTGGCCCTACCGCCATATACAGTAACTTTATTAGTAGTATCTACAATTGCAACTTTATCAACTATACGAGTAAACCCTTTGGGTTTATCGTAATAAATATCTTCGCCATAAACCTTATTTGCTTTGTTGTGCATAAAGGCATTTGAAAAGAAGTTTGACTGTCCATTCTTTCTGTTATACCAACCACGTTCACAATAAACATAGCTATCCTTATTGTAAATTCTGGTTGGTCCATAAAAATAAACCACCTCCTTCTCGGTATCGTACTCCAATGAATCAGTGAATAATCGACCATCTTTCCCTTCCATTTCAACATGGCCTGAAAAGTTATAACGTTTCAGTCTTGAGAAATAGTAACCACGAAGGCTAATTAACTTATTTTCAGGGTTAGTTAACACCCCTTTAGTAAGGTAATAGGCTGAATTTGATTTTGTATTGAAGTATATTACATCGGTTACCAAGTTTGCATCTTTCTGAACAAGTTTAACCTCCTTGCCTGAAACCTTTCCTGATGAGGAATTTCCATCGTAATGAAGATAATCGCCATACAAAGTATTATCTTCTTTAATTATCACAACATGGCCGTATGCTTCAAGAATATTCTGCTTCCTAATAAGATATGCACTATCGCATTCCATGGTAGCACCCTCATGCAAAGCGGTTACACCGCCAAGATACCTAGCAACCTGCTGACCATCACGGACAAGGCTCTTCATCGACTCTGCTTTTACTTGAATGCCTTTTTCGGTTTGCCCAAATGAAGCAAGTCCAAAGAAGAGAAGCAATGCAGAAACTGCAAACCAATTCATATGGTTTAATACTCCCATTGACTAGATAATATACAATTTATGCAAATGCTATTTAACCCAACCTGCTGATGAGAATTTACAATCCTTAAAATCAGGATCTATTTTAATATAGGTAATACGCTGTTTATCCTTTACCCATTTCATAAAAACTTCGTTCTCTCGCCCCTGTCTAGCCATACGCTGAATTACATCATAATCATCTGTAATGTTTGCTTTATGTGACTGGAGTATGCTCTTAATTTTCACTATTTTAAAAATAACGTTGGCATGCTCATCTCTTGACTCAAAAGGCTCACTAACTTCACCTACAGCCAATTTTTTAATCACATAGTAATCAGATGGCTGAATTTGCTCTTTCTGAAAATATTGAGTATTCGTCTCTGGATTAACAACTAAACCACCATTTAATCTCGATTTTTTGTCTTCAGAATTATAAGCACAAGCCAGCTCAAAAGTTATGCTATCTGCCTTGATACGGTTTGTAATGCTATCGAGTTTATTCTTTGCTTCAACAAGCATATCTGAAGAGAATTGAGGTTTTAATAGAATATGCCTAACATTAACCTGATTATTCCGTTTTTCAATCATTTGAATGATATGAAAGCCATATTCCGATTCAACAATTGAGCTAACCTGGCCATCGGCTAAGTTAAACGCAGCATCGGCAAAACTCTTAACAAGTTCATCTCGGGTTCTAAAACCAAGTTCACCGCCTTTTTTAGCAGAACCTAAATCTTCGGAATATGCCATAGCAAGCGATGAAAACCTTTCTCCTTTAAGGATTCTACTTCTTAGATCTAACAATTTTTCTTTAACAGCAAATTTTGCTTGAGCCGAAGATGGAGGATAAATTGCAATCTGTTGTATAACGTATTGCTCTGGTAAAACGGGAAGACTATCGGTTGGTATTGTTTTAAAGAATGCTTTAACCTCAGATGGAGTAACAGTAATCTTTTCAACAACTTTTTGTCTCATCTGCTGAGTAAGTTGCTGATCTCGAATAACTTCACGCAAATCGCTTTTAATCTCGTACATTGGTTTATGAAAATAGTTCTCTAATGCCTTCTCGGAACCAATTTGATTAATAAAATACCTAAGTCTTCTTTCAACTTCCGACTCAATTCCTGTTTCATTAGGCTGCAAACTATCAATTTTAGATTGATACAGCAGAAGCTTTTGAATTAGTAATTGCTCTAAGAGCTGACACTTCACATCTCCCTCGGGGAGTTCGCCTTGCATTTTCATGCGCATCAACTCCTGCTCAACATCAGAAGCAAGTATCATATCGCTGCCAACTACTGCAATAACTTTATCTAGTGATTCTTGTGAAAATGCAGAGCCAACTATTGCAAAAAAAGATAGCAAAAGGAATGTTGCTGTTTTAAGAAAGTTATTTTTTCTCATTTTAAATGCTGGTTATTGATATTAGAATGTTTGAAATTTTTTGTGGTCGAGAGCATCATTATAAACATTATTCTCTAAATCATTTATTAATTTTTGCTTTCTCTTATTTATTATAATGCTCTTAACATTTGATGATTCATATTCGAGTGGTGAGGTTTGCCCTTTAAACATAACGGATCTTATATTAACAAAATAGTTGTAGTTGCCATCCTCCATTTCGATGCTACGAGAATTGCTTAAATATTCGTCAGCGTTCTCGATTGGATAAGGCAATTGGCGTTGAAGCATATTGAATGACAACCATTTGTCGCCAAAATAATCATACTTATCGGCTACTTGGTAAACAATATTATCAAGCGCTTTAATATCTTCATCTCTATTAGATCTGTATAGCTCTTTGATTTTAATAACTAAAGGGGTATCTTTTCTAACTTTAATGAATAGAGCTTTTACTAGCGTTTCACTTGATGTAAAGTTTGATAGATTGGTCTCATAAAACGATTTAATCTCATCCGATGAAACCGCTGTATCTAATTTTTGTAAGATAAACTCTTGTTGATATTTGAAAATTAATAATGATGATCGATAGTCCTCAAGCTGTTTATTTACATCCTTTTGGGCTTCACTTAAATTACTCTCGGCAAGGTTAAGCATAAGTTTATGCCTAACCCATTGATCAACGTAGGCATTAAGAATTTTAACACTGTCATTTTTGGTTAACCCTTTAGGGAAGATATCAGTAATATCAGATTTGTACAAATACGAATCGTATACAACGGCAAGTGGTTTTTGATCTTTGCTACCACTTCCACATGAAGCGAGAATTAAAATTAAGATAACCGTTAAAAAAGTTAATTGATTTTGCTTGCTTATGATTAGCATTGATATATTTTTCATTTCTTGATTATTGTATTAATGAGCTGATTTAACACCTCTTTATCAACTACAACAGGATACTTATTGCGCAAACTTTTAATCCATTCCTCTTCCAGTGTTTGCTGAAAATCTGAAATTGCTTGACCTTTACAATCAGAAAATTCCTTTATGTCGTTGGTGGTTATATTATCAATTGCCTTAAAAGTATAAGAATTGTCACTACTAGCTATGCCCGAAATGCCATTAGCCCATGATTTATAACCTTCAACTTCTTTATCATCAATATTTACCGTATAACGGGATAAAGTTATTTTAGGCTGCTTGCCTTTATTCAGTTTAGTAATAATATCGTCAGGTTTAACGCTTTTTGCTTTACCACTTATTAGCATTTTACTTGCTTGCCCCAGTTGCTTTTGATCTGAGCATGAAAATACCAGATAGTGAACCCTTTCGCCCCAACGATAATTCTCCTTATTCTCGTAATAAAATTTCTGAAGTCCAATACTATCGTTAGATGCTTTAGACCATACCTTTAAGTCACTAATATTGAAAAGCAAAATACCATCGTGATATTCTTGCATTAAATACTTAAACTCAGGGTACTGTTGCTCGAGTATCGATTCCTGAAAAGTAAATGCAGAACTATTCACCCACTCATTATATGCCTTTTTAACAATGCTATAAATATTGCCGACCACCCCTTTTCGCTGATATTGCTCAAGGAACTTTCCAAACATTTGATCGTCGTACTTTTGATTTGCCAGGTTGAAAAGGACCTTATTCTCTCTTAAATTTTTTGCAGTCCATATTCCTTTGAATATTGAGGAATCAACCTGAGATGCAAATTGTCGGAGGGCTAATGTATCCTCCTTATAATTATTTTCTTTCTTGATTTTCACAATCATCTTTTCAAAAGAGATAGCACTCCGCATATCGGAAGAAAGCCTCTTTTTGATTTCAGGTAGCATATCCTCGAAGGAACCAATTGTTTTGCGACCAAGTCGCTTTACAATATGCCACCCGTAAGGGGTTTGGAAAGGGTCTGAAACTTGTCCATCGGAATTGAGTGAAAAAGCAACTTGTTCAAATTCTGGAACAATATTACCAGTTCCAAGCCAAGGGAGTTCCCCTCCATTCTTTGCTGAGCCTGGATCTTGAGAAAACTGACTGGCCAACTTACTGAAATCCTCATTATTGAGAACTTGTTTATAAATATCCTGAATTTTACTCTTTGCTTGAGCTTGTTGCTCAGCCGATGCATCTTTGGGGGAAGCAATCATAATATGAGCAACTTTTACTTGCCCTTTAGCCTGACGCTTATCGTTCAATTTGATGATGTGATACCCAAAGCGTGTACGAATGGGCATCGATAATTCACCTATTTTCAATTTATAAACACCTGACTCGAAAGGATAAACCATTTGAAATGCGCTGAAATATCCCAAAACACCATTATTACTAGTTACCGAAGGATCATCACTAGTTGCACGAGCAACAACATCAAATGGTTCACCTGAAATAATTCTATTTCTAATTGCTATGGCTTTTTCATAAAGTTTTAGAGTATCAGCAGGAGTTGCTGCTTCCGAAACCGCAACAAGAATATGGCTAGCATTTACATCATACTTCATCCTCTCGTAGGCTTCTTTTATGAGATCTTGCTCTGTTTCTTTGTCAACCATATATGGTCTGGCTAGCTGTTGTCTGTAGCCAGCTAACTCGTTTTTAAAAGCTGAGGAGGTATCTAGTTTTTCGCCTTTTGCATCGGCAACTTTAAGCCTAAAATTAATAAAAAGGTTAAGATACTCTTCAACCGACTTACTATCGATTGTTTGACCTTCGGTTGCGTTTTTAAGGTAAACACGAGCAAATTCACCTGCAGGAATTTTCTCACTTCCAAGTGTAATTAGGGTTTGATCGTTTTGCTGTTGGGCATTTGCATTGTAAATACTAAATAGTCCTACAATAAAAACAAATCGTATGGCTAGCCTCATTTCCTTAAATTTAGAGTTTAATAAGATATTGATTATTAAGTTTCTATCGACTATAATTTGGTGCTTCGCGAGTGATTGAAACATCATGTGGATGACTCTCGATCATACCTGCGCTGGTTATTCTTACAAACTTAGCATTTTTTAATTCTGATATATTACCCGCACCGCAATATCCCATACCAGCACGTAGGCCTCCGATCATTTGGTAAAACACCTCAGCTAAAGTACCTTTATAAGGAACGCGAGCGGCTATACCTTCGGGTACAAGCTTCTTAATATCATCTTCAACATCTTGGAAATATCTGTCTTTTGATCCTTGTTGCATAGCTTCAATTGATCCCATGCCTCGGTACAATTTAAACTTTCTACCATCAAAAATTATTGTTTCACCAGTTGATTCCTCGACTCCTGCAAAAAGAGACCCAGCCATAATTGTATCAGCTCCAGCAGCCAAGGCCTTAACAATATCGCCCGAATAGCGAATTCCACCATCGGCAATAACTGGAACATTTTTGCCTTTCAGCGCGTTCGAAACATCAAAAATTGCATTCAACTGTGGAACACCAACACCCGCAATAATACGAGTTGTACATATTGAACCGGGACCAATACCTACCTTAACAGCATCTGCTCCTGCATTATATAGCATAAGTGCTGCCTCAGCAGTTGCAATATTTCCAACTACTACATCTAAGTCGGTGAATTCATTTTTAACCTTTTTAAGCATATCAACCACACCCCTTGTATGACCATGAGCTGTATCTATAACAATTGCATCAACTTTGTTTTTATAAAGCGCTGCAACACGATCCATTGTATCGTAGGTAACACCAACTCCGGCAGCTACGCGTAATCGGCCTTTACTATCTTTGCTTGAGAAAGGGTTATCTTTAACTTTTGTAATATCTTTATAAGTTAAAAGACCAATTAGCTTAAAATTCTCATCAACAACAGGTAATTTCTCTATTTTATGATTTTGCAAGATTAATGCAGCTTGCTCAAGATTGGTAGTCTTTGAAGTTGTAATTAATCCTTCACTGGTCATTATCTCCTTAATGGGAC
>JBPXJX010000404.1:0-6798 GCA_051715525.1 Bacteroidales bacterium | reverse complement strand
TGACCACATCTCGCGACTTCTGGTTACAGAAAAGATTTGGGTTTCACCCATTTTACCATTATTCAACTGTAATTTTATCCATTTTGAGATATCGCTTACGCTTGAGTTAATCGACCCTGCTGGTGCTATGTTGTCCCAGTTGATATAAGGAATTGAAATGACCTTTCCCTCAAAATCGGTATGGCATTGGGCAACATTATCGAGCCCTTTCAGACCATTGGTAGATGTTACCGTACGATTCATCCGTAATGGTTTCAATATTCTTTCATCAATAAAATCTTCCCATGATTTACCTGATACAGCATGAACAATCTCCCCTGCAGTTAAAAACATGATATTTGAATAGCCGTACCTTTCGCGAAAACCATAAACAGGCTTAAGGTAGCGTGCTCTACGAATTACCTCTTCTCGCGAATAATTAGTACCAAACCAAAGCAAATCGCCGCTAAAGGTTGCCAATCCGCTACGGTGGCAAAGCAAATCTCTAATGGTCATGTTGTACGAGACATAGGGATCGTAAAGTTGAAACCAGGGTAGGTACTTGATAACTTTATCGTCCCATTTAATTTTCCCCTCATCAACAAGAATTGCCAATGCCGCTGATGTAAATGCCTTTGTATTGGATGCAATGGCAAAAAGGGTATTTGCATCAACCTTATCGGGTTTGCCAACTTCTCGTACTCCAAAACCTTTCGCAAAAATTACGGAATCATCCTTAACAATGGCAACAGCCATACCGGGTACTTCCCAATCGACAAGAGCCTTTGCATAATATTCATCGAGCGCTTTAAGCGTTTTTTGCTGCTCTTTTTGAGCAAAAAGATTGTTGCTTAAAGCAATGAAGGTTATAAGTAGAGTGAGCGCAATTCCATGATTGATGAAAAAGTTTGCTTCGTTTATCTTTCTTCTCATTGAGTGTTCGTTTTGAGTCAAATAAAGGTAAAACAAAATCCAATGATAATTAGCTCAATAATATCTTATTTTAAAATCAAATGCGTTATTTTACAATATCAAAAATTAGTCAATGAATAATGTTGAAATAGTTGGAATCGTTGCAGGTGCGCTATCCTGTACTACATTCTTACCTCAGGTAATAAAAACTTACAAATCTAAATCAACAAAGGATGTTTCTTTGGCTATGTTTGTAATTGCTGCTGTTAGCACAACATTATGGCTTATTTATGGTATTCTTATTAGCAGTTTTTCTCTTACATTTACCAATGCAATCGTTTTACTTCTTTCACTAATAATGCTTTACCTAAAACTGAATTATCGAAATCCACAGAAATAACTTTTACAATGAATGTAAAGTCAAAAAAGCGGATTAAGTACGAAGAAATAGTAAACAGCTCATCCCATGGAGTTGGTATTCTTTTAGCTATAGCAGGAACAACAATTTTAGCAATATGGGCAGCATTATATGGAGATGTATGGCATATCGTTTCGTATAGCATTTTTGGTGCTGGCATGATATTGCTTTACTCAGCATCAACAGTTTTCCATGGGGAAAAAAATCTAAGGAAGAAATATCATCTTAATAAGTTCGATCATTCATCAATATATTTATTAATTGCTGCAACCTACACTCCTTTTTCATTAGTTGGGATAAAAGGTGCTTTTGGGTGGGTGATTTTCGGGCTCGTATGGACAATGGCTATTTGTGGAATTGTTTTTAAAGTTTGGTTCTATTCCACAAAGTGGCGTTATCTATCAACATGGCTCTACCTTGCTATGGGATGGATAGGAATAATTGCAATTGTGCCAATTATTCAGAATCTTCCAAATATATCGTTATGGTTCCTGTTATCTGGTGGGATATCATATTCTGTTGGGGTTGTTTTTTATCTTAATGGAAATATTCCTTATGGTCATGGTATTTTCCATCTTTTCATTATTGGTGGAAGTATTTGCCATTTCTTTTCACTTATTTTCATGATTTAATTATAAAATAACTTTTAATCTGAATAAATCATAGCGAAGTTTTCTATTTGGTTATACTATCTATTAAAAGCAAGTATACCAAAGTCTTTAATAAATCTAATGGCAGATTTTCGAAATAATTAATAGCCTTAATTCTTAAAGTATCTTTGCAAAATTTAATACGCAATTTTCACAGAAAATTTTTCATTAAATTGTTGTTTTAAATATTGATAAATAGAATATTTATTAATTTTAAATAAAATTTTGGTGAAAGCCGAAAAACCTAAGAGTAGGCAAAACAATTATATTAAGTATATGAAAAGGTTTATCTATTTTGTTTTATTAGTTTTCATAAGTATTTCAGCAAACGCCCAACTATTTGTTGGAGGTCATTTGGGGTTTTCATATAATGGTGGGAGTGATAAAGTTGGTAATACGTCAGTTGATGCACCATCTACTAGAATCTTTAATTTTAGCCCAATGGCTGGTTACTACTTGACACCCAAAATGGCAGTAGGGGTTAAACTAAATTTCAATTCAATAAAGGAAGAAACTCCTGATGATGAGACAATTGAAAAAACAAAAACTTTTGGGATAGCTCCATTTTTGCGCTATCATGCGATTACTTTCAATAAAATTTCTGTATTTGCTCAGGGTGGTATTGGCTTTTCTTTTGCATCCTCAAAGACAACTGTTAATGGTACCTCAACTGATGAACCTAAGACTACATCTGTTGGATTTGGAATGAGTCCAGGTATTTCTTATGAGTTAAATGAGCATTTCATGCTTGAAACTACTATCAATATACTATCTGTTAACTATTCATTTTCAACAACGAAAGAGGGTAGCGGAGCAACAGAGGTGGAAACAAAAAGAACATACTTCATTTTGGGAGCGGGATTAGATAATGTTGTTAATGTTGGTGCAATTACAATTGGGGCTATTTATAAATTTTAAACGTATAAGCTATTAATAGCTTACCAAAAGGTTTTAAAAATATTGATGAATTGACTGGTTTTATTTAAGCCAGTCAATTTTTTCTTTACACAAACGTATATTTCACTTAATTAAAATCAAGTTTATGAATTCACCTTTTCTCTAAATACCACAAGAAAAAAACTGATAACCAGGGTTGTATATTTTTTTTGCAATGCTTACAATAATAAGAAAAGGAAAGTACAACAATAAAACCTTACAAATTTTCAATGAAACATGAATTCTCAAACTTTTGCTGTTTCTTTGTATCTTACTAAGTAAATTTAAACAATTTAAAAGTTTTAATTGCGATACAATTATTCTCTACTGACTCAAATTCTAACAATATGGGCGCAAACAACTACAAACTAAAACCCGAGGATATCAAGGATTTGATAAATCCAATGGGCTATTGTTATGCTTCTGATCAAATAACCATAGATGGACTTCCTGTAGGCTTTATGTACCGTGAAAAACAGGAAGAAGCCGAAGATAGCGGTTGGCGTTTTTATTCAGGTAACGAGACCGAGGAGTACGTTGAGAATGGGCATCATTTTATGATGTTTGATGTAAATTATATTGCAAACTGCGACCAAGCAATAATCCCTTACCTTAAAGCCAAAAGGGGCGTTGAATTTGAAAGGATTGAAGGAACCGATAAGTTTGAGGAGATTGATGGTCCTTTCTAATAAATTCTACAAATCATTATTACAACTTATCATTAACTAAAATGAAGAGAGTCTACCTAAGCCTTACCGTTATTATCATAGCGTTAACAATTAGCGCACAAAACCCCAATAATAAAGTTATTTGGAAAGAAGATTTCTCAAAAGGAATAATCCCTGAGGGTTGGAAAGTCGCCGTTGAGAATGATAGTAGCATCACATGGTTTGTAACCGACCAACCATTCCCTGGCTCATGGGGTCGAAACTATCAGGCACCTCCTATTGCATCTAATAGCCGTGGTTATCACCTGCAATTTGCGCCAGGAGTTAAAACCGATAAGCATTATAAGGTTTGGAATAAAGCAGGGAAATATCCCAATGCATCGATACAAACCCCATCATTTGATTGCTCAAAGAAGAAATCGGTGGTGCTTAAGTTTCAGCAAAACTTCTTCTGGAATAGCCGTTTACTTGATAAAGGAGCAGGTTTGTTTGTTGCCATAAGCAACGATGGCGTGAATTGGGTCGATTACGATGTTCGTTACGAAATTCCTGCTTGGGAAGATTGTCCTAATCCCATGAACGTTGAACTTAACATTACAAAAGTGGCTGCAAGCCATAAGGATGTTCGACTAAGATTCTATTGGAAAGGTATATACCATTGGTACTGGATGATTGATGACATCGAACTTTCCGAGGCATTTGATGATGACGTTGAAGCATTCAAACTTAAATCGCATAACGAAACTGGAAATACTTTTTCGTCAAATGATGAGATCGCTTTTCAGGTTGTAAACCTTAGTTCAAAAGAGATAACCAAGGATTTCAGTTGCTATTTATATATCGATAAGCGCGAACCGCTGAAATATACAGTTCAAGCAAATCCTAAAAAGTCAATTGGGATTATCGATACAATTGTTGTAAAATACCCAAATATCGACCTTTCAGATTATGGCCTTCATAAAATTCGCTTTTACACCGAACTCCCCAACGATCAACGAAAATCCAACGATACAATCAAAACCATTATATACTCTGGGGCATATGAACTTGGCAAAGTGACCAGTTTCAAGAAAAATGCTGATGAATACGAGATTGCATGCAATAATGCCAAGTTGAAAATTCAATTTATTCGTAACGATATCTTCAGGCTTTGGATGGCTTATGATGGCGAATTTTCAAACCCAGTTGGGAACGATATCGTCAATAATACTCCTGATAAAAAGCCAGAGGTAAGTTTCTCGGAGAATAACGATTACTATCTATTTAAAACATCTGAGATAGCACTTCGTGCTTATAAAAATCCATTGCGCTTTGCTCTTTACAAGGCCGATAATTCAACCGTGATTTGGGAGGAAAACAAGGGAATGACCTATGGTTTTGAAACAATTCAGTACCTAAAACGAGGCGAAAACGAGAATTATTACGGAGGCGGTATGCAGAATGGTCGATTCTCGCATCGAAATAAAACCATAAAACTAACCATTGATTATAACTGGGAAGATGGAGGTAACCCTAATCCGGCACCATTCATCATGAGTAGCAATGGCTGGGGCGCATTGCGCAATACCTACTCACCCGGCGAATACTCTTTTATGGATACTGTAAAGCTACGACATACAGAACCTCGATTCGATTGTTACTACTTTGCAGGAAACTCATTAAAAGATATTTTAGGTGATTATACAGATATAACCGGAAAGCCATTTTTAATGCCTCGTTGGGCGCTTAGCATGGGCGATGCCAACTGCTATAACCGTGGGGCAAAAGCCGATATTAAAACCGTTGGTTCAACTACAACTGGCCACAGCGGTTTAACTCCAAGCGTCATTGATATTATTGCCGATAAGTATATTGAAAATAAAATGCCCCGTGGTTGGATTCTCCCTAATGATGGCTATGGGTGTGGCTACACTAAGTTAGATTCTGTTGTAAAGGAACTCCACAAACGTGGATTCTACACTGGCCTATGGACCGAAAGCGGTGTCGATAAAATTGCCAAGGAGGTTGGCGAATACGGTTCGCGCCTTTGCAAGCTCGATGTGGCTTGGGTTGGACCCGGCTATAAGTTTGCTGTTGATGGAGCAAAAGCAGCGTATGAAGGTATCGAGAAGAATAGCGATGCCCGAGGCTTTATATGGATGGTTTGTGGTTGGGCGGGGACTCACCGCAACGCGGTGATGTGGACTGGTGACCAAGCAGGTAGTTGGAATTACATCCGTTGGCATATCCCAACAGTTGTTGGTTCGGGGCTATCGGCTCAAAATGCCGTTACCGGCGATGTTGATGGTATTTTTGGAGGAAGCGATTCAACCTATACACGCGATTTGCAATGGAAATGCTTTACGCCTGTATTCATGACCATGTCGGGATGGGCATCAAATAATAAAAATGGCATTAAAGATAAACAACCTTGGCTTTTTGGCGAACCATTCACCAGCATCAATCGAAAATATTTGATGTTAAAGCAACGCTTAACGCCATACATGTATACCCTTTGCAACGAGGCATACAAAACTGCTGTTCCTGCAGTTCGGGCACTCGTGCTCGAATACCCTAACGATCCTATTACTTGGGGTGAGAAGTATAAATATCAATATCTATTAGGAAAAGATCTTCTGGTTGCTCCTGTTTACAAATCGGAGAATAAGCGCGATAGCATCTACATTCCAGAAGGTACTTGGATAGATTACTGGGATGGCACAGAGTTTAAAGGTCAAACAACATTGATGGGCTACAATGCACCACTCGATAAACTTCCTCTTTTTGTGCGTTCTGGTGCAATTATTCCGATGTACCAGCAGATGATGTTCGATTGGGAACGACCAGCAGATACTTTGACTCTTGAGATTTTCCCAAATGGTAAATCGGTGTTTGAAATGTATGAGGATGATGGGCTGACCCGCGAGCATCGAAACGGTATTTTTGCCATCGCAAAATTTGAGGTTAACGCTTCTGACAAATCTATCGAGATTAATATTGATAAGGCAAAAGGAGATTATAAAGGTCGATTAAAATCTCGTACTTACCTGTTAAACGTAAGAACAAAAGTTGAGCCTAATTCTGTTGTTGTAGGTGGTAATAAATTAAAGAAATGCAAATCGAATTCTGATTTTGTTAAAGTTGAAAAAGGGTGGTACTATAATCCAGCTTATAGGAATGGCACAATTATGATTAAAACCGAAAAGTTATCGACAGATGTAAATACTTCTGTAAATATATTAATTTAGTAAAAGAA
>JBPXJX010000403.1:0-2328 GCA_051715525.1 Bacteroidales bacterium | reverse complement strand
AAATACAAGTGCTCAGGGTTTACTCGACTCTCTCAATAGTATAATTGAGCAGCCTATACAAACGTTATACACCGAAGCAACATTCAAAGCCCCTCGTGTAATTAACGGACATTCGGTAGAGCTAATTGGAAAAAACGAAATGGCTGCACTAATATCGCATCGTTTTGGGGCGCTATCGGAAGGTTCGTACTACATGTATGGCTTATATGAAAGTTATGTTCGGCTTGGAATTGATTACGGTTTATCAAAAAAAATAAATTTTGGTTTAGGGCTAGGTGTTAATCAACGTACCTGGGATGGATTTATCAAAATCAAACTACTAAGTCAGTCTTCAGGTGCTAAATCAATGCCCATTTCAATAGTTTACACATCAACTATCTTTTATTCTTTTACAAAATGGGAATACCCAAACAGAGACAATCTGTTTAGTTCTCGCTTTAATTACTCTCATCAACTTCATATCGCTCGTAAATTTAACAACCGGTTATCGTTACAAGTAACACCAGGAGTAATTCATCGTAACCTTGTTAGAGAGGATGAAGATCAAAACAACGTATTTTCTACTGCAATAGCAGGTAGAATTAAATTAACACAAAGGCTTGCCGTTAATGCCGAATACTACTACTTACTTCCAGGCAAAACTGCTGATGATTTTAGAAACTCGTTCTCGTTAAGCTTCGATATTGAAACCGGAGGCCATATCTTCCAGTTACTTTGTTCTAACTCATTATCATCGCAAGAAAAGATTTTCATTGCAGAGACATCAGAAAAATGGACCAACGGCGGTATCCATTTCGGATTTAATATTATTAGGGTTTTCAGCTTAAAGAAACATAAGACAAATGCAGATTTATAACAAATTTGATCAATAAGTATTTGTTAATAAGTACGAGAGAAATGACTTATCATAAACAATTGCTATACAATGGAGGTTACTATCTCAAAACTATATTCTCATATGCCTAGAACGATAATTTTATCAATCCTATTCTTTTGTTACACTTTAGGCTATTCGCAATCGCTATATGTAACAAATAACGGAAGTGCAAGTTTTACATCAGATGCGCCACTCGAAGTGATAAAAGCATCGTCAAAAAATATTATTGGTGCACTAAAATCAACCGATAAGTCATTTGCATTTAGCGTTTTAGTTAAATCATTTGAGGGTTTTAATAGCAGCTTGCAACGAACACATTTTAACGAGAATTATCTTGAATCAGATAAGTATCCTAAAATAACCTTTGAAGGAAAAATCATTGAGGATTTGAACATTACAAAGGAGGGCACTTTTAATATTAGGGGAAAGGGGAAATTTACTGTTCATGGGATTACCCAAGAACGTATTATTCCATGTAAACTCACTATAACTAATGACAAACTTACTGTAACATCCAATTTTTCTGTATTTCTAGCTGATCACAACATCAAAATTCCCACAGTAGTAAACCAAAAAATTGCCGAGGAGATAACTGTAATTATCAAAATTGAATTGGTAGTTAAAAAATAGACAGCGAACATGCTACGATTTATTTTAATTGCATTATCAACTATTTGTACAATTGCATCAGTTGGACAGAGTCCCCATTTTGAGACATTAAAGGCGATAAAAAACAAGAACAATGTTCAAACTAACACATTTTTTCAGGACAAATCAAACTTTATTTGGATAGGTACCAACCAAGGATTAGTTAAGTACAATGGACTTGAATTCAACTTATTCACAAATAGCAACAACTTAGCAAACAACGAAATAACTGCAATAATCCAAGATTCATTAGGAACTATTTGGGTTGGCCATAAGAATGGTGCAATAAGTACAATTGACAATGGGAATATCTCAACTTTTAAGCCTGAAGAAGGATTGAGTAATGCTGAAATATCAAGCTTCTTAGTCTCTAATAAAAACACTATTTGGTTTACTACTCTAGGTGAAGGAGTTTACTTCTGGGGTGGCAAAAACCGAAAACGTATATACAATATCAACACAGACGATGGCTTACTTGACAATTATACTTATTCCATTGTTCAAGGAGAAAAATCGTTGTTCTATATCGCCACCGACAAAGGCATTAGCGTTTACGATTCCATTCAGTGCAAGATTGTGGATAGCATAACAATGACCGATGGATTGCCTGATAATATTGTAAAGCACTTATCATATACTGCTGACAATATCCTTTGGATTGCCATGGAGGATGGTGGATTATGCAGCTATAATCCAAACTCTAAGGAATTTAGAGTTATTGAAAATTGGATGTTTGGAAGCATCAATAACTTTATAGCACTAAATAGCAATGAGATATGGGTAAGTACTAAAAGGAATGGGAA
>JBPXJX010000402.1:0-6009 GCA_051715525.1 Bacteroidales bacterium | reverse complement strand
TTCTTATAAGCCTATTATCAGTAGTAGGAATTCGGTTAATCCTATCAAAAGATAGTGAAGTTAGGGCTGAAACGTAAATCTTAAACTTTTTTTCTGCTGCAATTAACGGGGTAAGTTCAGGCGTAAGGGCATGTATTCCTTCAATCACTATTATCCCATTTGGGTCAATTTTTAGTTTAGCACCATCATAAAAGCGCGTTCCCTTCTCAAAAGAAAATTTTGGAAGTTCAATTTCTTCACCATTTAAAAGTTTAACCAAATCATTATTAAATGCTTCTACATCTAGCGCATCGATTGATTCAAAATCATAATCTCCATTTTCATCTTTTGGGGTTTTCTCTCTATCAACAAAATAGTTATCGAGCGATATTGTATAAGGTTTTAGCCCTGAGACTTTAAGCTGAATTGATAAGCGTTTTGCAAAAGTTGTTTTACCTGATGATGATGGCCCAGATATGAGTACAACTCTTACATTATCTCTTCGACAAGATATTTCGTCAGCAATCTGAGCCACTTTTTTTTCGTGAAGCGCCTCTGATATCTTTATTAATTCACTTGAAAATCCTTTCTGAACCTGCTCATTTATAGCGGCTACGCTACCAACCCCAAGTATATCAACCCAATCTTTATGCTCCTGAAAAATATCAAACATCTTGTTTTGAATCTCAATATCCTCAACCTCTTCAGGATTCGATTTTTTAGGAATTCTTAAAAGCATTCCATTATAGTATTTAACAAGATCGAACACTTTTAAATACCCTGTGGATGGGAGCAAACTTCCAAAAAAATAATCGGCTGAATTATCGAGGTAGTAAATTGATGTGTAAAGTTTTGGTCGGGTTCTAAAAAGCTTAGCTTTTTCTGCATAGCCCATTTTCTCAAATATATCTACTATGTCTGTGGTCAATATTTTATCGCGCCTAAAAGGTATGTCATCATTAATGATTTCGCGCATTTTATCTCCGATATTGAAGATAAGTGGTAGTTCAAGTGCCTGTTCACAACCATCGATTTCGCAGTAAAATCCTTTTGAAACGGAATGCTCAAACCTAACGCTTGATCCGGGGATCAGCTCTTTCACAGCCTTTTGTAAGACAAAAAACAATGAGCGTTGGTACATCCTCATTCCATCAGGGTGCAATATATCAATAAACCTAATTGTTTTGGGAGAAAAGACTTCATAATTAAGTTCCTTTAGCTCATTATTAACCATTGCACCTAAAATCGGATTTTTAAGTTTTACGTTTAACAGATTTGCTATCTCTAGCAGATTTAATCCTGGTGCAATACTCTTTTTCTCATTTGTATTACTACATACTACCTGAACATCTTTTCGCATGGCTTAGTTACTTTAAAATCTAGATAAGTGATACAAAGTGTTGCCGCTTAAACAACCGGAACACTAAAATTATCAAAGAAAGTTTTATTATGCAACTTACAATCCTGTTCAGCCTCAATTATTGCCACCAAGTGTTTTAGTGTATCAGCTGAACTACTCGAATAAAACTCATATTGCATTGAACCGTTGTCATTCTTATTACCAATACTATAGGTATCTAAAATCCTGACCAATTGTTTCGAAACAGCTGGCGAAGGGTCAATTATAGCGATATTGTCTGGAAGATTTTTTTTAAGTAGTTCTTTAAAAAAGGGATAATGTGTGCAACCAAGCACTAGCTGGTCTATATTGCAATCGAGCATTGGCTGAATGTACCTCATAAGCAGATTTTCTGCTTCAGCAGAATTATATTTTCCCTTTTCAACAAGTTCTACAAGCCCTTCTCCCACCTGATAGCATACATTAACATCGGATGCAAACTTCCGACTTGTTTCAATATACAAGCGCCCTTTAAACGTTCCAGCAGTAGCCAGTACGCCTATGCTTTTGGTTTTAGAGTTTAAAGCAGCAGGTTTTATAGCAGGTTCCATACCAACAAAAGGGAGTTTATATCTCTCACGTAACCAATCAATTGCTGCAGCGGTAGCTGTATTACATGCAACAACAATGGCTTTACAGTTTTTGTCGATTAAAAAATCAACAATTTCAGATGACCGTTTAATTATTGCCTCTTGCGACTTTGAGCCATAGGGGCAATTTGCCGAATCGGCAAAATAGATAAACGATTCACTTGGTAAATCCTTTAACAGCTCCTTTAAAACGGAGAGACCCCCGGTTCCTGAATCGAAAACTCCTATTGAGCGAGTATCTGGCATAAGGTTAATTAAAATAAAAGCTCGGCAGTAAACTACCGAGCTTAAAGATATTTTAAAAAAAGCAATTATTTCTTAACAATACCCAACTCTTTTTTAACCAAAGGAAGAACATCTGTGCTTTGGTCTGAGAAATAGGCAACAGCGCCTGTACTAACATCAAAAACATATAAGAATCCATTCGCTTTTGCAACCTTCGAAATGGCGGCATTAGCCTTTTCAACAATTGGTTTCATTAAGTCTCCTTGTTGCTTTTGATAATCTTGTTGTGCTGTTTGTTCAAACTCTTGTGAACGCTGTTGAAGATCTTGAAGTTCCTTCTCCTTCATCTCGCGAATGGCATCAGTGTATGTTGCTTTCTTTTGAAGGTAATCCTGATATTTTTTATTAAACTCAACTTGAAGGGTTTCAATCTCTTCTTGAAGGTTTTTAGCAAATTTTTTCAATTTTGCTTCAGCGCTATCGCGTTCTGGCATAGCCATTAGCAATTCCTGGCTATTGATATGTCCAAATTTTAAGTTCTGAGCACTTATAGTTGCTGCACTTAGAATTAGTGCTGCAATCATTAAACCTCTAGTAATTCTAATCATAATTATTGTGTTTATTATTTGTTAGGCAAAAATAAGTAATTATTAATTGTATCCAAGTTTTTGTAAAACTTCTTCGCTCTTATCATATCGTGGGTTAGTGTACAATATATTTTGCGAAACGGATGAGTCAAAAATCACTGCGTATCCGCCTTCGTTTGCCAGTTCCTTAATTGCGTTATCCACTTGGTCTTGAATTGGCTTAATAAGTTCTTCTCGTTTCTTAAAAAGCAAACCCTCTTTCCCAAAGTATTTCATTTGTAAATCTTTAACTTGGCGTTCTTGTGCAATGATATCATCCTCGCGTTTTTTCCTCATCTCCTCTGTAAGAAGTACCTTTTCTGCTTGATAATCTTGATATAGTTTTTCAACGTCTGCATATTTACTTTCAATCTCCTTTTGGTATTGAGCCGATAACTTCTCAATCTGTTCTTGAGCAGCTTTGAAACTAGGTATCTTTTTAAGAATATACTCACTATTAACAAATGCAAACTTCTGTCCAACTGCTGAGCTAGCAATCAGGATAGCAATGGTTATAAGGTAGAATCTTTTCATATTCGTTTGTTTTAGCAAGTAAGCCTACAATTATGCCAAGACAATTAAAATAAATTTAAAAAATGTTAAAATGGCATACCAATCACAAAAAAGAATCTCTGATCGTTAGCAGTTGGATAGCCAGGAACCTCATCAAGTCCAATAGCATAGTCGATTCCTAGCATACCTAGCATCGGAAGAAACATTCTAACACCAACCCCAACAGATCGGTGAACATTAAAAGGATTAAATGTGTCAATCCCTGAGTATGCATTACCACCTTCAACAAAAGCCAAACCATAAATCACAGCCTGAGGTTTTAATGACAAAGGATATCTCAACTCCATGGTATATTTATTGTAGATGTTACCATTTTTAACTCTGGTTTGTGTATTATCTGCCAGTGTTTTGAACTTAATAGGAGTTAAACTACCGTTCTCATAACCCCGAAGTCCGATTGTTTCACGTCCATAAAGGTTCATCCCTGACATTCCATCGCCACCAAGATCAAAGCCCTCAAAGGGAGAGTGGCCTATGTCATTATTATAAAAACCAAGTGTTCCAAACTGAGCATTGGTATATAAGACAAGATTCCCAGCTAATGACATAAACCACTGTGCCCTTCCTGTCCATTTATGAAACTCTATCCATTTATATTTTTTTGCTATCTGATCTTCTTCAACTCGTATCTTTGCTTCGGCTAATGCCTGCTCTGTCGTTTTTCCAGCACTTAAAGGATCTGCAAGAATTTCAGTTTTGTACTGTGCTATTTTATTATCTTTTTCGGTTTCGCTATATAACCAAAATTTATCCTTTTTTAATAAAGAGTATGGAGGTGTTAACTGAAGAGATAATGAGAAATTTGAACCTGTTCGAGGGTATATCATCTGGTCGGTTGAGTTTCGACCCAGTGTAATTTTATAACTAAAACTATTTGATGTTCCATTTTCAAAATCAAATTGACTACTACTCCAATTCTTTAATAAATAATTCTGAAAGTTAACTTCATGAGATAGAACAAAATAATCATCAGGGTATTTTAATCTAGTACCTAGACCAACAGAACCTCCAGTAATTTTAAAATACTGATCGGAAACTTGAGTTAAGAAACTTGCTCCGTTTTGAATTTGATGGTAAAGTGAGAATGAGAAATTTGTAGGTTTTTTCCCGCCAAGCCACGGTTCTGAAAATGAAATACTAAAAGATTTATAATACGAACCATTCGTTGATGCTCTTAATGAAAGTGATTGGCTATCGCCAGATGGCACTGGTCTCCAAGCACCTTTCTCGAAAATACGACGAACAGAAAAATTTGAAAACCTAATACCAACTGTCCCAACAAACATACCAGCACCCCAACCTCCTGAAACCTCAAACTGATCATTGGCCTTTTCTTCGAGAATAAATTTCAAATCAACTGTAGAGTTTGCAGGATTTGGAATTGGTTTAATATCTAACTTCTCAGGATCGAAATGACCTAGCTGGGCAAGCTGCCTTGTTGAGCGCATTATATCGGATTTGCTAAATAAGTCACCAGGCTTCGAGTAGAGTTCACGACGAGCAACGTGCTCATTCGTTTTGGTGTTTCCAACAATAAATATTTCGTTTACGGTTGCTTGATCACCCTCATATATCCTCATTTCTAAATCAACGGAATCTCGCTCTACATTAACCTCAACAGGATCGATTTGAAAGAACAAATAACCATCATCCATGTATATAGTAGATATAGAGTTGTCTTCAGTGAATAGACGTTTATCAAGCATCGCCTTATCGTAAACATCACCCTTTTTCATTAAAAGGATTGCATTTAACGCCTCCGAAGAGAGCTTAGTATTGCCTAACCAAGATATTTTGCGAATATGATACTGATTACCTTCAATCAAAGAAATTTTGATGCTTACCCTTTTTCTATTTACTGTGAAGATAGAATCTTTAATGACTTTTGCATCTCTATAACCATGTTCATTATAAAAAGCAATCAGGTTATTTTTATCTTCCTTAAAATCTTCTTCGACAAGCTTAGATGCTTTAAAAATATTAAAATCTCGTCGATGGGTTTTCTTTAAGGTGCGTCTAAGCCTTTTATCTTTAAATGCAGTATTACCTTCAAAAGTAATATTCTTTATTTTAACTTTTTTATTTTTCCTAACATCAAAAGTGAGTTTAACTCCATTTGAAATAATGGTATCGTTTTTTTGAATTACTTCTACGCTAGCGTTTAAATATCCTTTCTCGAAATAGTGTTTTTTGATGATTCTAACAGAATTTTCAAGGATACTTTCAGTAATCTGCCCCCCAACCCGAAGTTTAAGTTTCTCTTTCAAATCATCTTTTTCTCCTTTTCGTACTCCATTAAATTCAATTGAAGAAATCCTTGATCGTTCAAGAAGTTGTATTTCTAAATAAATATCCTTGTTCTCAGTTTTGGTGGCTAAAACTTTAACATCTGAAAATAGTCCCTGAACCCATAACTTTTTTATGGCTTTTGAAATGTCATCGCCCGGAACAGTTATTGAATCATTAACTGCTAATCCGCTGACAGATATTAAAACTGTTGGTTCAAGAAATTTTACTCCTGTTACTGATATATCTTTTACACAATACTTCTTAGGTATGCTATAATCAAACTGAGCGTTTTGTGCCGATAATTCGGAGAAAATGCAAACAAAAAGAA
>JBPXJX010000401.1:0-3048 GCA_051715525.1 Bacteroidales bacterium | reverse complement strand
TTTCATAAGGAGTTTTGTAATTTGTATCCTTCTTATAATACCCCCACGAATCGTTGGTTGTCATACATAGCTCCCAATATTTCAGGTTTGGTCTGGTAACTGGAAAGTTTTGTTCAGGAGTATCGTAATCGCCATAACCCTGCAAGCGGCCATTAATAATTGTGTTTGGGTTATTGTCGAGAATAATTTTACGAATATAATCGGCTCTCCACTCGCCTGCACTATGTTCCCAGTCACCATCGAACCAAACTAAATCGGGGTTAAACTGCTTGGTGATTTCTCCAATTTGCCCATGGCAGAATTTTAAGAACTTACCCCACCTAACCGGATCTATTGTAGCATCATACCTAGATGAATCCTTTAGAAAACCAGGGTAATCGGGATATGACCAATCAATAAGCGAGTAATAAATACCAACTTTTATATCTTTTTTCCTAAGTTCTGTAATGAATGGTGTTAATACATCAAGCTTGGCAGGTGTTTTCTTAATAGTACTTAAATCGTTCATTTTTGTATTCCAAAGCGCAACCCCATCGTGATGTTTAGATGTAATAACAGCATATTTTGCTCCGCTATTTTTAATAAGTTCTACCCAATATTCAGGGTTATAGCTTTTAGCCGTAAACATATTTGCCTGCGACATATAATCAGCATGACTAATATGTTTATTATAAAACGCCCACGACTCGGAGGTATTCCCAAGAGAATATATTCCCCAATGAATGAAAATGCCAAGTTTAGCATCTGAAAACCATTGCATTTTATCATTACTAGCTAGATGAGTTTGAGAATAGCAATTAATTTCTGCTAAACAAACTATTAAAAGAAAGGGTGCTAGAAACCAGTTCGTTTTCATATCTAGTTATCAATTGGTTAAATCAAAGAAAAATAAAATATAAAATTTGCGCAAGTTATCTTAAACCTTATTGTCATATAGGTATTCAAAAGAGTTCAGTTATCAAAAATAAAACAATTAAAGAATGAAAAGATTTTTACTTCTATCAATTTCTTTGTTTCTTTTTACAGCGTTGAATGCCCAACAAAATGAGGGTCAAAGAATGATGAACGGTTCTGGTGGTGGCAGAGGCCCAATGGAAGGTGGTTTTGGTATTTTAAAAGGGAAAATTGTCGATGAAACATCAGGGCAGCCAATCGAATATGCAAATATAATACTTTACAAGCAAAAAGATTCGACCTTAGTTACTGGCGGCATAACCAATACTAAGGGTGAATTTAGTATTGATAAAGTTCCTTTTGGAAGATACTATGTAATAGCAAAATTTATTGGTTACACGAATTATCGCGTAAATGGCGTAATGGTAACTCCACGTCAGACTGAAGTTACACTTGATGCAATTAAACTTAAAATTGCATCAGAGAACATTGATGAGGTTGTTGTAACCGGACAGAAATCAATGCTCCAAACGAATCTAGATAAAAAAGTTATAAATGTTGATCGGAGTATAAATGCCGAAGGAGGAACCGCGCTTGATATTATGAGGAACATCCCTTCGGTAGACGTTGATGTTCAAGGAAATGTTAGCCTTAGGGGTAGTTCAAATTTAACCATTTTAGTCGATGGGAAACCATCTCAGATATCTAGTTTAGAGGAACTTCCATCTAGTATTGTACAAAGCATTGAGGTAATTACAAACCCTTCGGTTCGATATGACCCAGATGGTATGTCAGGAATACTTAATATTGTTTTGAAGAAAAAGAAAACCCCAGGCTATCATGGAATGGTAAGCTTAAATGCAGGAACTGGAAATAAGTATTCAGGAACTGTCAATTTAAATGTTAGAAAGAATAAGCTGAACTTTTTCGGGAATTTCGATTATCGTCATTTTTATTCAAATGGTTCTGGTTTCAGTGAAACTACCAGTAAAACTGGAATTCAAACCGATAATCAAGATGATAATAGAGATGGATTATCAAATAATTTTAGAGGTGGTATTGACTATTATATTAACAGCAAAAATACACTTTCTGTAGCGGGTTCTATTAATATTCGTAATTTCAATGGTGATGAAAACTCGCTTACTTTAGCAAATAATATCCAAACATTCGATCAAAAAACAAGCGAACTCAATGAAATGAATGGCAAAGAGTTAACAATGAATTATAAAAAAACATTTGATACTCAAGGCAAAGAATTCACAACCGATATTCTTTATTCTGATTACTCTCGTAACTCTGAACAGGATCTTTTTCGCTTTAATTCTACTCAACATGATGTAACAAAAACAGATGGAGCAAGTAACTCTTTAACAATTCAGTCTGATTTTGTTACTCCTTTAGGTAACGGAGGAAGGTTAGAAACAGGTATTAAAGGAATTTTCAGAAATCAAAACTCAGATTACGCATATTTAAGTTATATCTTTCCAACAAGTGAATGGAAAGATACCTCCAATCTTTCTAATATCTTCACCTACAACGATCAAATTTATGCCAGTTACTTAATCTATTCAAATACAATTGGTCCAATTAGCTATCAAGGGGGGGTAAGGGTAGAAGACCAAATAAAAGACATCGATCAAAAAACTCAGAATAGTAAGTATTCAGTTTCAATGTTCAACTACTTTCCTAGCGCACATATTAAATGGGAATTGAATAAATTAAATGCATTAAAAATCTCTTATAGTAAAAGGGTAAATCGTCCTGCAGGAAGAGTCCTTAACCCATTTATTGACAAAGAGAATGTTTATCATATTAGCTATGGTAATCCATACTTAAAGCCAGAATTCACAAGTTCGTATGAACTGGGGCATTCTCTAACGCTCGAAAAAACGAATATCAATACAACTCTCTTTTATAGGCATACTACCGATAAAATAACTCAAATATACGATATTGTTACAGGTCCTACTATTGGAACTGATACTACAAAATCTACTTTTACAAACTTAGCAAGCGGCTCTACGCTAGGTCTAGAAATAGTTGCTTCTCAAACCTTTACCAGTTGGTGGAAAACAAATGGAAGTTTTAGCTTTTTTAAAGCTAAACTTGATGGGTATAAATATCAGAGCATAATTAAAGAATCTTCTGAGA
>JBPXJX010000400.1:0-6210 GCA_051715525.1 Bacteroidales bacterium | reverse complement strand
CGACGCTCTTCCGATCTCGACATTAGAATAACTTCATATTTTCTCCCTAACTGCTGTAATTCATCTGCATGATGAATTGAGTAACCCCTCTTTCTAAGCTCTTCGATACCCTCTATAACTATATCAACTCCTTCAATGCTTGTTGCAACGTTTTTTATTTCGTTATGTAGCCAATTAGGGTTGTCAAATGAAAAATCTTGGCCAACACAACCAACATCAAGTACTGATTTAGATTTACATAGCTCAATTATTTTGCTACGTTTCTCGGCAATCTTGGCTTTTTTAACAAAAAGTGCTAATGAGTCTTTATCCATTTAGTATATTGTTATATCGCTCAATAATTTTTGATCCCACTAAGGATTCTGGTTCAAGTTTCATTATATCTGATATAAGATCGATATAAAACTTGGTAATTCCGGGTAATTCTAATTCATTAAAAAAACTATTATGCCAAAGTAAAGTATATACACCATTAAACCTTGCAACTTCATTAATTGTTGAGAAAATTGATTTTAATACCTCTTCATTATTTAATCGTCGATAATAAAATAATGTTACATCCATGGTATTTAAAGGAATTTCCCAATAGTTGAGCATTCTATCTTCGGCAAAGTCATAAAGTTTGAATGGGTGACAATATGAATTTCGAAAACCATCATGCGCTGCAAAACCAAGAGTTGTATCATAAATAAACTGAGTTTTATCTTGGTTTATTGCAGTTAATGGATGCTGCCAAAGTAAGCGATGTTGTCTAATTCCAATATTTTCAATTTTTGCAGCAGCCTTAAAATCTAAAGAATTCTTCTCCAATGCTTTTAAATCAGCCGAAGAACGTGCAGTGCCATGTAATCCTAACTCATGACCTTTTGTTTTTAAATCATTAAAAAGGGCTAGTATTCTTTTCTGCTTAAAGCTATAATATGCATCAACATGTTTTTGATCTTTTGGGAGGAAGAAATAGGCAGCTTTAATATTATTTTGCTTCTCAATGCTGGTTAAAAAATCAAAATTCCAGTATGGATCTTTTCGACGAAAAGGGTTTGCAAGGTTTAGAGCCACTCTTATAAACTCTTTTATCTGCTTAACTTTTCCTAATTCAGATTTTGCTATCCCTAAAATCTGTTTTGCTTGGTACAGAAAAGTATTTGAGTCGAAATATTTTACCCGGTCAATATCGTGGGTTAGAAAAAAGGCAAAGTTTTTAAATATGGGAGTGCTATTATATGGTATATTATTTATTGTACAATACTCTTTAAGTCCATCAATTATAAATTCAAAGTAGTAATTGACAATTGGTTTATGAACTATTGAAAGTTTTGATTGTATTGATGAATCGTAAGAAAAGCGACCAAGTTTATCAATATCATTTGAATTGTACTCTTGGTAACCAGATAGTAAATAGAATGATGACTTTAAAAAGTCGTGTTGAAAAACAATGTTGCTATCGATAATTTTAAATGCGCAATCTTCTTTTGAAATAGGGAATATTACAGGAATTTGATTAATAGTAATACCTCTAGTGAGGTCAATATCACCGCTACTTAAAAGGAAAATAACTTGATTTTGATAGCGAGTTATTTCATTTGCATCCTCAAGAAACACTATGTTATTTCGGAGTTTTTTATCAATTACAAAATGATGCTCCAAATGATATAAAACATAATCGATCTGATTCTTATTAAGATATCCTAGCATCTGGTTAAGTACTATATGGATTTAAATTTTCAAAGTTAGAAAAATGAAACAGAATGCTAAAATTTCTTGCTTTTTAGCTTAACCAATACTTTGGTATAGTTTAAGCAGCTCTCTGCCACAAACTTCAAGATTGAACTTCTCAAGCACTGCTTTCCTTCCATTCTTACCCATTATTCTGCCTTCTTCCGGATTATTTATAAAAAATGATATTTTTTCAGCAAGATCGATGGCATCTCCGCTTTCGAATGATAACCCGCAGTGGTGTTGTTCAACTATTTCTTTCTGAGGGAGACAATTTGAAACAATCAACGGTTTTTCAAATAGCATGTACTGAAATATCTTGTTAGCTACACCCGATTCGTGTTGTTCGTTTTTTTCGATTGGCGAAAGACAAACATCGCTCGCCAGTGTAAAAGAAGGGAATTCGCTAATATCTTTCCATGGATGATAAGTCACAAAATCCTTAATAGTATCATCATTCAAAAATTTATCAAATATTTTCTTTTCATGACCATCAACGGGTCCAATCAAAAGAAGATGGATGTTCGAAAACTTTTTCGATAAAATCTTTATGGCTTCAAAGCTTGTATAAATTCCTCGACGTTCGCTTATCCCTCCAAAATAGAAAAGAGTAAATTTATTTTTCTTATTTAGTATATTTTCATTTATTGGAAAGCTTAATAGCTGTTTTACATCAGGTACATTTGGGTAAACGTATACATTGTCTGGATTTATATTTGCATATTTTTTGGCTAGATATTGTTTAAATGTATTGCTTAAAACGACAATTTTACTTGCATAGTTCAAATATTTACTCTCTTTATGTTTCCAAAGTTTTGGAAGACTTAACAATTTATGTGGAAACTTAGATGACCATTTGTAAGAAAGAATTGCAGCAGGGAAGTTTTCATGCAAATCAAGGACAACAGGAATCTTTCCACACCCGCCTTTATAAGCAATCTTTGCCATAAACAGATCGTGTGCATGAAGATAATCAGGAGATACTTGCTTTACAAACTCTCTAACTTTTTTAATCCAAAGGAGCTCATAAATTGGCAAAACATTCATTATCCCAAAAAGTTTGTCTTTTAGGGATTTTGACATATTAAAGCGATGGATATTAATGCCATCGATATTTTCAACTAGTGGTTTAGCCTCAAAATTTGGACAAATTACATGTATATCAAATCCTTGGCCTTTAAGAAATCTGACCTCATTAATTACTCTTACATCTATAGTGTAATCATTATCAAGTATAACGCCGATGGTTTTCATTTTTGTATTGAAATTACATCATGAATTTAGAAACACATTTAAAAAGTCGAGGGGGTAATTTATCTAAACTTTCTAAGAGTAATTGAATTTCAAAGTTTTTTTTAACAACTATTAACTTCAACTGAAAAGTAAACTTAATATTATTAAATCGATTTGTTACCATAAAGTAATTGAAAAACAATGAAATATAAAAACAACTCTACCAATATTAAGCATAATAATAAAGAGCAGCTAAATTGCTTCAGCTGCTCTTTATAGTTTAAATTTAATGTAGAATTATTTAATGTTGTAAATTGTTCTGATCTCGGATTCGCTTAAAGCTCTATTATAGAAAGAAACATTATCGATTGACCCTTTATAATAGTAAGGGTCTTGCGTGCTATTACCTGCATCTTTTCGTCCAATGCTTCCTGGATTATTAGAATAGACTAGACTCTCGGCATAACCTACATATGTTCCACCATCATTTACTCCATTAATATATAATTGCAAATCGGTAGCACTATTGTATACTCCAGTAAAATAGTACCATTGCCCAATTTCTATTATTGAGTTTCCTTTTTTAGCGTATCTTGAATAAATTGAAATATACTCTCCGTTACCAAACGTCATTGCAGGATTCCCATATATATTAACTGCAAAAAAACTTCCTGTATAAATATCTTCAGCAAAGTCTGTGGTTAATAGTTGATTACTATTACTCCATTCATCAAGTTTTACCCAAAAAGATATTGTAAATGGGAATTGTGGCTTTAGCAATTGGCTGTTAGGGAAATCAATAAATTGATTAACTCCATTGAAATGGTAAGCGCTATTCTCTTTACCGAATCTATCAGTTGTTAATGTTGCATTGCAGAAGGCATCTAACTGATTTTTGCTTTCATCTTTGGTGTTTCCATTAAAAGGGTAATATGCAATGAGCCCGTCGGTAATCATATTATTTTCAGCAACTTGAAGAATAATAACCAGAGGGTTATCCTTATTATACTCTTTTAATTCGGGAAGCGTTTGGTTTGATTTAAAGGTTTGGTATCCTTCTTTTGAAATTGATAATATATAGTTACCATTATCTTCTCTTAATGGAATTATACTTGTTGTTGCATTTAATTCATTTGACAGAATTTTTAAACCATCTTTAGTTATTTCAATTTGAGAAGAGATGAGTTTAAAGTTTTGTGTATCATTATCATAAACAAAAACACTAATATAGAAGTTAAAAACTTTTACAATATTAAAAGTAAAGGTAGTATAACCATAATCTTCTGGAGTTCCTCCTGTATTTTCAAGCACCTCCATAACAACATTGGTTACCTTGTCTTTTGTTACAGAGAAATTTATTGGAAGAGGATTAGTAACTAGATAAGCCATCGATGAACCTGTTTTTGGCGTTAGGTAAAGTACGTTTCCGTCCTTATCAATTACTAAAAAATCGGTTAAAACGTAATTCCCTATCTCTAAAGAAATGGGCTTACTAATATAGTTCCCATTCATATTATAAAGGGGAATCTCCTGCATATTTGAAACTGTAACCCCTAGCTCATTAACAATATTAACAATAATAGCAGCAGGTGTTGCAGAGTTACTTTTTTGATTTGAACCAATAGCATTTTTAAAATTGTTTTTAACAGCACTGTAGTTAAATGTTATTGTGCCATTTTCTTTCTGATACTCTATATTTTCTTTTTTGCAGGAAAAAAAGAATAATGTTACTAATGGTAGAATAATTAATAATACTTTTTTCATTTTCTATTATTTTGATATCTATATCAAAGTTAGAAAGAAAAATGAAATCATCAAATTATTCTTCAATAATTGCATTCCACCCCTGTGCCTTTAATTGTATCTCATTACCATCGGGTGTAATAAGGAATGCTCCAGTATTTTCCGGTGTAATATGACCGATAACCGAAATGCCTTCCATTTCGAGCAGTTTCTCATGATGCTCGATTGGTGCTGTGAATAGCAATTCGTAATCTTCACCGCCATTTAATGCTGCAACAACAGCATCAATTCCCATCTCCTCAGCCAATTTGAATGTTTGCTGATCTATTGGAAGTTTCTCTAAGTAAATTCGACACCCTACTTTTGAGTTTTTGCATATATGCATTGCCTCGGATGATAATCCGTCTGATATATCTATCATTGCATTGGGCTTTATCCCCATTTTTCTTAATTCATCGAGGATTGTTTTCTTGGGTTCGGGTTTTAGAAATCGCTCAAGAATGTAATCCCAGCCAGTAAACTGGGGTTTAACGTTTTGGTTTCCTTCAAAAACCTTTTTTTCGCGTTCAAGTAGTTGTAAGCCCATATAGGCTGCGCCTAAATTGCCTGTAACGCAGAGTAAATCGTTAACCTTTGCACTACTTCTATAGCAAAGTTCATCCTCAGATGCTTCTCCAATGGCAGTAACGCTAATGGTCAATCCGGTATATGAGGTAGAAGTATCGCCTCCAACCAAATCGACTCCATAACGTTCGCATGCTAGGTAAATTCCATTATATAGTTCGTCCAAATCTTCCAAACAGAAGCGTTTCGATATCCCTAATGAAACTGTAATTTGTTTTGGGCTTGCATTCATGGCGTAAATATCGCTAAGGTTAACTACCACTGCTTTATAGCCTAGATGCTTTATAGGGAAATAGGTCAAATCGAAGTGTACACCCTCAAGGAGCAAATCGGTGGTTACAACTATCTTTTTCCCCGAAGGGTCGATAACAGCAGCATCGTCGCCAACACCTTTTATTGACGATTTGTTGGTTAATGTTGCGTTTTGGGTTAGGTGATCGATTAATCTGAACTCGCCCAGCTCGTGCAGTTCGGTACGCTTTGGTTTGTTTAACATCTTTATGAGGATTTGAAAGCAAAGATAAACAGTTTAAGTGATAAGTTTTAAACCAATATGCCAACAAGTTGATATGATAATAAGCAATGCTAAAAGTCAACTATAAACTCATAACCTTCAGCTATTTCAAACTAATTCCTTCTTTCTGAAGCGCATTAATGAAGTATTGCTTATTGGGGAGCAGTGATTTTTCGAATTGGTCGAGCCAAAATTTGGCTGTTACCTTATCACCGCTATTATAATAAATTCGGATAAGATTATAGTATGAATACCCGTACACATGCGTTGGTGACGAAGGGATTACTTCAACAACTTTACTAAAACACGCAATGGCCTCCTTATTCTTATTGGAGGCATAAAGTTCAACCCCTTTTGTATATAGGTTGATATCCTGATTA
>JBPXJX010000399.1:0-20610 GCA_051715525.1 Bacteroidales bacterium | reverse complement strand
TTGGTCGTTCTACCATTCGCGAGATTGTTCGTTTAGTGAACGAGATTGAGGCTGCAACCGGAATGAAGTACATTCGCATGGAGATGGGTGTTCCGGGCGTTGAGCCCAATAGCGTTGGTATTGAAGCTGAGATACAAGCATTAAGAAGCGGTGTTGCTTCAAAATACCCAATGATTGATGGTGTTCCTGCTCTAAAAAAGGAGATTTCGCGCTTTGTAAAGAATTTTATTAATATTGATGTTGATGAGAAAAGTTGTATTCCAACTGTAGGCTCTATGCAAGGTGGAATGGCTTCTTTCCTTTTAACTAATAGATGTTTTAAAGAGAAAGATACAGTATTATTTATCGACCCTGGATTTCCAGTACAGAAGTTGCAGCTTAAAGTGCTTGGAATGAAGTACGAAACATTTGATGTTTACAACTACCGAGGCGATAAGCTCAAAGCAAAGCTTGAGTCATACCTATCAAAAGGAAATATATCTACAATATTATATTCTAATCCTAACAACCCATCATGGATTTGCTTTACCGAAAAGGAACTGCAGATTATTGGTGAACTTGCAAATAAGCACGATGTAATTGTAATAGAGGATCTTGCTTACTTTGCGATGGATTTTAGAAAAGATCTTTCTAAACCAGGCGTTGCACCATATCAGCTAACAGTTGCTAATTATACTAAGAACTGGATCATGCTTATTTCAAGTTCTAAGGCATTCTCTTACGCTGGTCAACGTATTGGTTGCATGGTAATCAGCAATGAGCTTTACAAACGTCGTTTCCCCGATTTAAAACGTTTTTTCTCATCCGATGAGTTTGGCTACGCCATGCTTTATGGTGCAGTTTACTCACTTTCATCAGGAACAACTCATTCGGCTCAGTATGGCTTAGCGGCATTGCTAAAAGCTGCAAACGATGGTACTTTCGATTTTGTAGAGTCAGTACGTGAGTATGGAGAAAAAGCTAAGATTATGAAGAAACTATTTGTTGATAACGGTTTCCAAATCGTTTACAATATGGACGAGGATAAGCCCCTTGCCGATGGTTTCTACTTCACCATATCATACCCCGGATTTAGTGGTGAGGATTTGATTGATGAACTTGTTTATTACGGAATTAGCGCAATATCATTATCAATTACAGGTAGCGAAAGAACCGAAGGGTTACGTGCATGCGTATCGCAAGTTCAGCGTTCGCAATTTGCCGATTTAGAGGCAAGATTGAAACAGTTTCATCTCGATCATCCTATAAAATAAGGTTAAACAGAATCAGAAAAAGGAAGTCAAATAAACACTCAAAATAACTCACTATGGCAAAAGTTAAAGGTGCAATTAAGGTTGATGTTGAAAAGTGCAAAGGTTGCAGCATCTGTGTTGTTGCATGTCCTCAAAGCGTTATTTCACTTGCAAAAGAGGTTAACGGCAAAGGTTACAACTATGCATATATGGCAAACCCTGATGAATGTACAGGCTGTACAAACTGTGCAGTTGTATGTCCCGATACAGTTATCACTGTATATCGATTAAAATCTCAAGTTGAGGCTTAATTAAGAAATTGAACTTATAAACAAAAATACCCATTCAGTATGGCAGACTATAGATTAATGAAGGGGAACGAGGTAATTGCCGAGGCAGCAATCCGTTATGGTTGCGATGGATACTTTGGCTACCCAATCACCCCTCAGTCAGAGATAATGGAAACCCTCATGTTGCGTAAACCTTGGGAGGAAACAGGAATGGTTGTTCTTCAGGCTGAAAGTGAAGTAGCAGCTATTAACATGGTTTATGGCGGCGCAGCTTGCGGTAAAAAGGTGATGACCTCATCATCAAGCCCTGGTATCAGCCTTAAGCAAGAAGGTATTACCTACATTGCAGGTGCCGAACTTCCTTGCCTAATCGTAAACGTAGTTCGTGGAGGCCCCGGTTTAGGTACTATCCAACCAGCTCAAAGCGACTATTTCCAAGCTGTAAAAGGTGGTGGACATGGCGATTATAAATTGATCGTTCTTGCACCAGCTTCAGTTCAGGAGATGAACGATTTTGTTGGTTTAGGTTTCGATCTAGCTTTCAAATATCGTAATCCAGTTATGATTCTATCTGATGGTGTTATTGGCCAGATGATGGAGAAAGTTCAACTTGGTGAGTTTAAACCACGTTGGACCAACGAAGAAATTGCCAAAATGCACGGTTCTTGGGCTACAACAGGCAAGCCTTCTGATCGCGGTTATAATGTAATCACTTCTCTTGAGTTGGATTCAAGCCGTCAGGAAAAATTCAACCACAAGCTGATTGAGAAGTACAAAGTTATCTCTGAAAACGAGGTTCGTTTCGAAGAAATCGAATGCAAAGATGCTGAGTATATTTTCATTGCATATGGTTCATCAAGCCGTATCTGCCAAAAGGCTATTGAAATAGCTCGTGCTAAAGGTATTAAAGTTGGTTTGTTACGACCAATCACTCTTTTCCCTTATCCTACCAAAAAAATTCAATCAATGCTTGGTCAGTTAAAGGGTATTTTAGCCGTTGAGATGAGCGCAGGACAAATGGTTGAAGACGTTCGTTTAGCAGTTGAAGGTAAAGTTCCAGTTGAGCATTTTGGTCGCTTAGGTGGTATGATTCCAACTCCAAATGAAGTTGTTAGCGCTTTAGAAGAACTAATGAAAAAAGTGAAATAGTCATGGCAGATATTAATGAAATCATGAAACCAGAGAACTTGGTTTACAGTAAATCAAAAGTTCTTACCGATACCATAATGTCATACTGCCCTGGTTGTACCCATGGTGTAGTACATAAACTTATTGCAGAGGTTATTGAGGAGATGGAGATACAGGAAAAAACTATTGGTGTTAGCCCTGTTGGTTGCTCTGTACTAGCATATAAATTTTTGGCTATCGATTGGCAGCAAGCAGCCCACGGTCGTGCTCCTGCCGTTGCAACTGCTATTGCTAGGTTAAGACCAGATAGATACGTTTTTACATACCAAGGCGATGGTGACCTTGCCTCAATTGGTACTGCAGAGATTATTCATGCTTGTAACCGTGGCGAGAATATTTTAGTTATTTTTATTAACAATGGTATTTACGGGATGACTGGTGGCCAGATGGCTCCAACAACACTTGAAGGAATGCCAACTGCAACTTCACCTTATGGTCGTGACGTTAAACTTGCAGGTCACCCTTTGAGAATGACTGAACTAGTTGCACAACTTCCAGGTACTACCTATGTTACCCGTCAATCGGCACATACACCTGCTGCGGTTCGTAAATGTAAAAAGGCTATTCGTAAAGCGTTCGAGAATACTGGGAATAAGAAAGGAACTTCATTCATCGAGGTTGTTTCGACATGTAGCTCAGGATGGAAGCTTTCTCCTGTAAAATCGAACGAGTGGATGGTTGAGCATATGTTCCCATTCTACAAACTAGGCGATCTTAAAGACGAATAGTGAATAGTTTTAAGGTTGAAATAATAAAACTGAAAAAACATGACAGAAGAAATAATAATAGCAGGATTTGGCGGACAAGGTGTTCTATCAATGGGTAAAATACTTGCCTACTCCGGAATTATGCAAGATCAGGAAGTTTCTTGGATGCCTTCATATGGTCCTGAGATGCGTGGTGGTACAGCAAACGTTACAGTTATCCTTAGCGATAATCGTATCAGCTCACCAATTTTATTCGAGTACGATACAGCGATCATCCTTAACCAACAATCGATGGATAAGTTTGAGAAATCTGTAAAGCCAGGTGGTACTCTAATTTACGATCCAAACGGTATTACTCATCATCCATCTCGTAAGGATATTAAGATCTTTAAGGTTGACGCTGCCGAAGAGGCTGCTAGAATGCAAAGCGCAAAATCATTTAACATGATTGTTTTAGGTGCTTTCCTTAAGCTTAAACCTATTGTGAAGATGGAGAATATCATCAAAGGGTTAAAGAAATCGTTGCCCGAAAGGCATCATCATTTAATTCCTATGAATGAGAAAGCTATTACTCGCGGAATGGAAATAGTAGTTGAAATTAAATAGTAGTTGATATCACAGTCGTCGGAAAACCTCGCAATTTTGCGAGGTTTTTTGTTTTTTACTAGTAGATTTGTTTCCTTTTTTTGAACGAAATTTAGTTTTCATTGTTAGTTGAATAACAAACTTTATAAAGATTTAGATGGAAACAATGCTAAACATTCCAAATACCAATCAAGAGCGTGTAGTTGTTGTTGGATGCGGGTTTGCTGGGCTCGAGATAGCCAAAAGATTACGTAAATCGAATTTTCAGGTAGTGCTTATTGATAAGAATAATTATCATCAGTTTCAACCACTGTTTTACCAGGTAGCAACAGCTGGTTTAGAGCCAAGGGATATATCGTTTCCTATTCGTAAAATCTTTCATAAACAAAAGAATACGTTTATTCGAATTGCCGAGGTAAACAAAATTAATCCTGAGAATAAAACGATTGAAACTTCAATTGGGAGTATTTCATATAACCATTTGGTACTGGCACAAGGAGCAACAACTTCATATTTTGGGTTAGCGAATGTTGAGAAGTATTCTCAACCAATGAAAAACGTTATTGAGGCGCTTGAAATACTAAATTCAATACTTCATAACCTTGAGGATTCTTTAGTAAATAACGATTTAAATAAGGTTGATGAGTTATCAAATATTGTAATTGTTGGCGGTGGAGCAACCGGCGTTGAACTTGCTGGGGCTCTTGGCGAAATGAAGCGCTATGTACTTCCAAAGGATTACCCTGAACTTGATTGCCGAAGAATAAGAATTATTTTACTCGAAGCATCATCAAGAGTGCTTGGCGGACTTTCAGAGATATCGTCCATTAAAGCTGAAAAATTCCTAAAACAGTTAGGGGTTGAGGTTATAAAAGATACCCAAGTTCTTGATTATGATGGAACAGCTATCTCCCTTAAAGATAAAGAACCAATTAAAACTAGGACTTTGATTTGGGCAGCTGGAATTAAGGGAAATATTATTAACGGGCTATCAAATGATATAAATACAAGATCGTTACGAATTACTGTTGATGAATTTCATCGGGTAAAAGGATATGCTGATATTTACGCTTTAGGTGATATTGCATGCATGATTACCGATTCAACTCCCTATGGACACCCACAGGTGGCACAGGTTGCAATACAATCAGCACGTAACCTTGCACGCAACCTTGTATATGAGAAGAAAGGAAAGGCTATCAAGCCATTTAAATATTTCGATTGGGGAACAATGGCAACTGTTGGTCGAAATAAGGCGGTTGTTGATCTGAAATTTATAAAGTTTCAAGGGATAATTGCTTGGTTTGCTTGGATGTTTATTCACCTTCGCTCAATATTTGGCGTTAAGAATAAGATACTGATCCTTATAAACTGGATTTGGAGCTATCTAACCTACGATCAATCGCTTAGGATAACCTTTCTACCAAAAGATTTTAAGTTGAGAAGATAATGGATTGTTGAGCCTTTATTAATAATTCATCAAGTCGGGGTTGCGGAAAGATATAATATTATTTATCATATCGATAGATACTTTTGCTTCGCAATGATTTGGATCGATATTGCAGGCTTTATGGAAGTCGTTTAAAGCAGCAATTAAATCACCTTTCATGCGGTTAACCTTGCCTCTATTGTAATAAGCATCAGCATTTTGAATGTCATCAAGAATAGCAAGACTTAAGAAATGTTCTGCTTGCTCAGTATTACCCTCATTTAAAAACTTTATTCCAGTTTCGAGATTATTCATTTCTATCAATTTTTCTAGCAAAAACAACCTAACGAGCTATTTTGTTGAGTACAAACCGTTGTCTTTTATATAATCCATTACAAACTCAGGTACATAGTCATGTATATCTTCACCTTTTTCCACTTTTTCCCTTACCATTGTTGATGAACAGTTTACCAGAGGAGCATGTATAATTTTAATAGGGTATTTTTTTGCAATTTGGCATATATCGCTCCCTTCGCGAGGATAAACAAGTACCTTATTGTTATAAAGCAACTCTTTATACTCTTTCCATTTTGTAATCGACTCCATGGAATCAGAACCAAGTATGATGTAAAAGTTTCGACTAGGGTATTTTTGCTTTAATTCATTTACCGTATCGATAGTGTAGGAGGGGCGAGGCATATACATTTCGATGTCGCAAACATTCATCCTATTCTCATTGAATGGAATTGAGCGTTTTACCATTTCGATCCTATGATAATCTGCTGCAAGTGTTTCCTTTTCTTTTAAAGGATTTTGTGGGCTTACAACAAACCATAGCTCATCAACTTCTGTAAAATCAACAATGTAATTAGCAATAGCTAAATGACCGTTATGTATTGGGTTAAAAGAACCAAAATACAAGCCTGTTCTCATCCTTAGTTCTCGATAAAGTTTTTTACTATGGTTTCTGCCTCAGCAAAGGCAGTTTCAAGGACTTCGTTTACTAGAATTCTATCGAACTGGTTGGCATAGGTCATCTCCTCAGCAGCCTTACCTACCCGCTTATTTAATGATTCCTCGGTTTCTGTATTTCTTCGCTCTAAGCGTTGCTTTAAAGCGTCAATAGATGGTGGCATAACAAAGACTGAAAGTGCTTTATCACCAAAAATCTTTTTAAGGTTTATTCCTCCTTTAACGTCAACATCAAATACAACCACGTTATTTTTTGCCCAAATACGCTCAATCTCCGATTTTAATGTGCCATAGTACGAACCAGAGTAAACCTCTTCCCACTCAATGAATTGGTCATTGTCAATTCGGCTTCTAAACTCATCAACGCTTAAAAAATAGTAGTCTTTACCATGAACCTCGTTATTACGTTTAGGTCGGCTACATGCTGAAATTGAGAATTCGAGGTTTGGAAATTTCTTAAGTAAATGCCTTACAATTGTTGTTTTCCCTGCGCCTGAAGGAGCTGAAAGTATTAATAATTTACCTTGCATTTCTTTAGTTGATGGTTGTTCGTTGTTAGTTTTTGGTAGTATTCACTCTTAACTTTTCATTACAAAATATTCAATGACTGCTCCTTAATCTTTTCAAGTTCATCCTTCATAAGCACTACAATTTTTTGCATATCGGCTTGGTTAGCTTTAGAGCCAAGGGTATTAATCTCTCGTCCCATTTCCTGAAGAATAAAACCAAGTTTACGACCAACTGGTTGATCCTCATTGGCAGTTTTAATGAAATATTCGCAGTGGTTGCGGAGGCGCACTTTCTCCTCGGTAACATCCATTTTCTCTAAATAGTAGATAATCTCCTGCTCAAACCTATCGTTATCAACTTTAACATCCTTAAGGCTTTTAAGACTTTCTTGTAGTTTCGTCTTAACCGCTTCGAGGCGTTGCTTTTCAAAAGGTTCAACTTTGACTAAAAGCTCTTCGATTAGGCGAACGCGGCCAATAATATCTTTTTCAAGGGCTTTCCCTTCCTGCTCCCTAAAAAGTATCATCTTCTCGATAGCAGCATTAATGCATTCGAATAGCGCTTTCCACTCCTCATCACTAACTTCAATTTTTTCAATCTTAAGAACATCGGGTAAACGAAGAATTGTTTGGAAAACTGGCTCATTCGAGAGTGGGATATTACAATCAGCCGAAATGGCTTCGATTTGTTGGTAATATGATTTAAAAATACCAGCATTTATTGGTGCAGCAGTATTCTCCTTTTTTTCATCGTAGTTGATGTAAAAATCCACCTTACCTCTTGCAAGTTTCGTTGACAAAAGGTTTCGGATTTCATACTCCCTATCGCGATAGATCATAGGGACTTTTACATTCAAATCGAGCTGTTTGCTATTAAGCGATTTCACTTCAACAGAAATCGTTTTCCCGTTAACTTGAACTTCAGCTTTTCCGAAACCGGTCATTGATATTAGCATGGTATCTGTATTTATTTAACAAATGTAGTTTTTTTAGAGTAGAAGACCAATAATAGCGCTGTTAACTCAAGTCCTCTGTTAATGTCTCAGCATCGATTTTTTGTACTATTCCTTTATTCTTCCATCTACCCATTTTATAGTAAATGTAAGAGGTTACTGTACCAACGAACCATGCAATGGGAATTGACCACCAAATCCCTTCTTCAGCAAGGCTTGTATACTTGCTTAAAAAATAAGCTAACGGTATTCGGATGAGCCAAAGCGAAATCAATGTTAAAAACATTGGAACTAGTGTTGCTCCGGCACCTCTAAGTAATCCTGTGTAAGTAAACATGGTGGAGAAGAAGATGTAAAATAAGCTGACAATGATAAGGTATTTATGTCCAACCTTTATTACCTCAGGGTTTGTGGTGAACATACCCATAATATTATCGCCCCATAAAACAACAATAACAGTAATTGCAAAGCAAACCGCGGCTGACATAATGAAAGTAGCCCTTAACCCTGCCTTAATTCTATCGAACTGTTTTGCACCCATGTTTTGACCAACGAACCCTGAAAGAGCCGCTGAAAAGTTCATTGCAGGTAGCAATGCCAGCTGATCTATACGCATGGCTGCAGAATATCCGGCAATTACAACAGTTCCATAAACGTTTACAAACTTCATTAGGAACATTCCTCCAAGCCCAACAAAAGTTTGCTGAATTCCAGTCGGAAGCCCTATCTTAACGCTTTGCCAAAATATCTTTTTATCAAAAACAAATTCTCTGAAATTAAATTTGATTAAATGGTGATTGCGATTTAGGTAGATTATAGCCGTTAAAAATGCTCCAATTTGTGCAACTAAAGTTGCCAATGCGGCACCAGCAATTCCCCACTTAAAAACGAGTATGAAAAGCAAATCAAACGCGATATTGAAAAATACAGAAATAATAAGAAAGTAGAGTGGCGTTTTGGAGTCACCAATACCTCTTAAAATGGCAGCAGTTCCATTAAACCCAAACATCACAACAAGTCCTGAGATGTAAATATTTAGATATAGAGTTGCATCGTGCATGAGCTCTTGAGGCAGGTCTAAGAGCCTAAATATAGTTCCGCTAAAAATTATACCAATAATTGATAGTATTATACCAGCAAAAAGAAAAAAGATGTTAATCGTATCTGATGCCCTTTTTACTTTTTCGTAATCTTTCGCCCCAAAATATTGAGAAATCACTATAGATGCCCCAATTCCAAAGCCAATAATGAGTGCAATAAGTGTAAATATGATTGGAAATGATGCGCCAACTGCTGCTAATGCTTTTTCGCCTAAATATCTACCTACAATTACGCTGTTTACAACTTGATACAACTGCTGAAATAAGTTCCCGAGTAACATTGGAACTGCAAACTGTAATATAAGCTTAGCTTCGTTCCCTTTTGTTAAATCTTTCATCTTCGAAAATTAGTTTGCAAAGGTGGGGATTTTTATCGTACTTAAAAACTAGAAATATGGCTTTGAAATAACATGTTTTTTTTTATTTTTGTTAAACAGATTATCTAGAAAAAATATTTTAAAATGATATTCAGGAAATCACAATTAGTGCTAATAATATTTTTTGGAAGTTTTCTTGGTTCGTGCATTGTGTATAGGGAGAGTAATGTTCGGCAAAGAGAAAAGAATGAAGTAGTTAAAATTACTCAAAAAGAGTTGCCGAAGATACTTGAAAAGATACCTTTAAACTATGAGGAGAATTATGGTTTTCATAGTAGAGAAGAATTTCAAAATGCTTTAGCTGGAACGCCTTTTAATTGCTATACTTTAATGGATAATGAATTAAAGAATTCACCAACTTATAGAGTTCCAATTGCAGTTGATCAAGAGTTTAGGGCTCTAGTTACAGTAGAATATATCAATGATACTTATCATGTTGTAGATTTTGGGGCAAACGTTTTAGCAAAGGAGATACAAATGGTTTGCAATGAGAACCCCAATATGGTTTTTCTCGGCATTCTGAGAATCTATAGCATAAACAGTGATTTTCTTGTTATGAAGAAGGACCAACAAGAGGTTCTTGTTCCTTTGACTTCTGCAAAAATGTTTTTGAAAAGTAAAAATATTTTGAATATTGATAATTATTATACTAAAGATCAAGTTTTTAAATTAGTTGGAATATGAAAACAAAAATTTTGCTACAGTTTTTAATTTATACACTTCTTAGTAATGCCGTCTTATCGCAAGTTCTTCCTATAAAGTTAGTTACTCAAGAGCAAAACCAATGGTGTTGGGTTGGTACTTCAAAATGTATTCTGGACTATTACGACCACTCAGTCCAGCAGTGTGAAATTGCTGAATATACAAGAACAGTTGCTTCGTGGCATAGTTTTGGAACTCAGGGTTGCTGTTCAAACCCATCTGGTGCTTGTAATTACTGGAACTATAATTGGGGTCAAACAGGAAGCATTCAGGATATTTTAGTTCACTTTGCAGATATTCAGAATTCTGGAATGGGAGCATTAAACCAAAGTCAGGTTCAAACTCAAATTGACAATTGGCGACCATTTATTATAAGGTGGGGATGGACTACAGGTGGAGGTCATTTTATTGTTGGACATGGTATTAGCGAGGGTATGTTATATTATATGGATCCATGGTTTGGAGAAGGGCACATGATAGCTACATTTGATTGGGTGGGTGCTAATGCTGACCATACATGGACACATACAAATGTCATTTCTACTGACCCAAGGGTTTTATCAATCTCTAATAATTCTCTTTCAATTGCATCCGCAGTAAATAGTTCGAATTCATTTGATATCATTTCAAATATTGATTGGACAGCATCAAGTAATCAAACATGGCTTAGCATAAGCAATACTGGTAGTTTTGGAAATAAAACCATCACACTTACAGCATTGGCAAATCCATCTGTATCAAGAGTTGCAACCATTACTATTTCGGGTGCTAATGTAACTGCAAAAACAGTGACAGTAACCCAATTAGCTGGTGCTACTAATGTTCCAGTTAATGAAATTAAAGATGATTTTGAAGTATACCCTAACCCAAGTAGAGGAAAGTTTACAATTGATTTAAGAAATTGCTACAGAATGAATGTAACGATAAGTATTACCAACTCAATTGGTACACTCGTTAAAGAAATAAACCTTTTAAGTTTACCTGAAAACTATGAGCAAGAAGTTGATTTAAGTGGTATGGTAAGCGGAATATATTTTATTGCTATCCAAACAAGCAAGTTGAAAATAATTAAGTCAGTGGTTTTGTTAACCGATTGATAAATAAATTATAAAATGCCCTTTTAAGGCAGTCAAACAATCAAGCATTTTTTGATAGTTCGGCGTAGTCAAGATTTGAGTGATCTTTTCTGTCAGTTGGGCAAGTACTCAAAAAGATTACACGAGGTAAGGCTGTAATTAGTAGGAACTTTCAAATACCCTATAGAGATAAAGTAAGAGGCTTGTAGTTAAGCAAGCCTCTTTTGTTTTAAAAAAATCTTCTGTACTAAGTAGAAATATTATACTCTCTCAAGTTCAACGGTAAAGTGACGCATAATAGGTGCTTCCCACTTAATCTTCATTCCTTTGGTAATTTGAGAACGACGATCGTAAACATTCTTTAGAGCTGCAGCAATAACATCCATATGGTTGTTAGTGTAGGTTCTGCGTGGAATGGCCAAGCGAAGCATCTCAAGCTTTGGGAAACGATTCTCGCGGGTTTCAGGGTCGCGGTCGGCTAGGATTGCTCCAATCTCAACACCGCGAATACCAGCCTCTAGGTAAAGCTCAATGGCTAAAGTTTGCGCTCTAAATTCCTCTTTCGCAATATTTGGTAAAACCTTATTGGCATCAACAAAAATGGCATGTCCTCCAGATGGTGTTTGAAAAGGCACTCCGTACTCTTTTAGCTTATTGCCAAGATATTCAACTTGTTTAATACGTGTTTCAAGGAAGTTGAATTCGGTTCCCTCATCGAGACCAACGGCTAAAGCGTTCATATCGCGACCCGACATGCCGCCATAGGTTACATAACCTTCGAACATGATGTTGAATGTTGATGCTTGTCTCCAAAGTTCCTGCTCACGCATGGCAATGAAACCGCCAATGTTAACAATAGCATCCTTCTTGCTGCTCATGGTCATTGCATCGGCGTAAGAGAACATCTCAAGAACAATCTCTTTGATGGTTTTATTCTCGTATCCTTTTTCTCTTAATTTGATGAAATATGCATTTTCGGCAAAACGAGCAGAGTCAATAACAACCATCTTGCCATACTTCTTAGCAATTTTATGGGTTTCTCTCAAGCACTCCATCGATACGGGTTGCCCGCCAGCAGTGTTATTGGTAACGGTAACAATAACAAAAGGAACCTTTGCAGCATTTTCTGAAAGGAATTTTTCTAGTTTCTTTGGATCAACATTCCCTTTGAAAGGGTGGTAAAGTTCAGTGTTCGATGCCTCATCAATTGTACAGTCAATTGCATGGGCTTTGCGGAATTCGATATGTCCTTTGGTTGTATCGAAATGAGAGTTGCCAGGAACAAAATCACCCTCTTTTACAAGAACCGAGAAAAGAACGTTTTCTGCTGCACGCCCTTGGTGGGTTGGTAAAAAGTAATCGAAGCCAAGGATATTCTTTATTGCATTCTTCATATTGTAATACGATGATGCTCCAGCGTAGCTTTCGTCGCCCATCATCATAGCAGCCCACTGACGGTCGCTCATTGCGCCCGTTCCTGAGTCGGTTAGCAGGTCGATAAAAACTTGATTGCTTTTAAGGTTGAAAAGGTTATACTTCGCTTCCTTAATCCATTTTTCGCGCTCTTCGCGAGTGCTGCGGTAGATGGGTTCAACCATCTTAATTTTATACGATTCGGCAAATGGTAGTTCCATAAGACGATTATTTTTTAAGTTAATAAATAATGACTAGAAAAAAATGAAATGAAAAGATGAAAATGAAGAGAATGGAACTAGAAGGTATCCCTGTTTTTGATGTTACGGAACACCGATTTTGTAGTTTGAATATAAGGAATCTGAAGCCTCATATTAATTGAATAAATAATTTGCTTGGCAAACATAGGTTAAAACATCAAAAAAAGCAAATTGGGATATTCATTTTTGTTAATTAGTTAAAAAACTGATAATGTTAAATGTAGCAAAAATTATACTAGCAATGCCGTTGGTTGTTGCAAATGCTAAATTTACTTTTCTAATATCTTTTGGACTAATAAGCGAATGCTGATAAGCTAATAGAGCAATAAACAAAATTGCCCCAACCCAGTACCATACATTTGCATTAAGCTTATAACCAACGAAAATAACAAGAATTGTAGTAATTAAATGGAATACGATTGAAATCCATAATGCATATTTTTTACCAAATGCTGCTGGGATAGACTTAAGCGATTCTTTTTTATCAAACTCTTCATCTTGAAGGGAGTAGATAATATCAAATCCTCCTACCCAAAAAAGCACAATAAATGAGTAGATAATTGGCACTAAATCAAACTTTCCGGTTACAGCTAAATATGCACCAATGGGTGCCAGCGATAGTCCTAATCCTAATACGAGGTGGCAAAGTACTGTCCACCGCTTGGTATAGCTATATAATAGTATAACTGCAAGTGCAATCGGCGAAAGGAAGAAGACAAAATTATTGATAAAATATGTTGTAACTATAAAAAGAACTGAATTAACAAAAGTAAATAGAACTGCTGATTTAGCGGAGATAACACCTTTTGGTATTTCACGTTGTGAGGTTCTAGGGTTTTTTATATCAATATATCTATCAACAACCCTATTAAAACTCATAGCAGCAGTACGCGCAAAAACCATGCAGAGTATTACCATTATCAATAATTGCCAGCTAAAATTACTAGCATTAAATCGGTATGCCAGAAAAAGCCCTATTAATGCAAAGGGCATAGCAAATATTGTATGGCTAAATTTGACAAGAGATAGATAGTTCTTAAACATTGAAATAAATGGGTTTATATAAAATCAATTAATACAAGATTTACAAAGGTAGTTAGTTAAGTTGTTTTGTCGCTGTCAAACCACAAAAAAACAGTTTTTAAACAATCCAAAGCAATAATGGTTTAACAGAAATCTTAGATAAAAACTTAAATTCATATAAGTAGTAATTCGTTTTCTAATTTATTGAGATTATATTAGTGAATATTTTTCTAAGATGACCTATTCGTTAGCCAATCGAATAATTATCATAATTGCAGCTCTGTTTTTTTCATTAAACATAGCCGCTCAAACTAATCTTGATAGCCTTGAGGCTTCGGCAAATAGGGCAACAGGGGAAGAAAAACTCGATTTGCTCCTCGAACTTTGTGAGAGTTACATAAATGTAAATACCGATAAAGCGCTTGATTTTGGTTTGCAAGTCTTGCTGAAAGCCAAGAACATGGGTAAACCCCTTCAAGAAGCCCAAGCTCTTTGGATTATGGGGAAAGTTAGTTTTAAAACTTTAAACATTGGTAATGCACTTCGATACTATACAAGAGCTCTAGGTCAGTTTGAGAAGTTTAATATGCGTAAGGAACAAGTTGAAGTGTTAATCGGATTATCAGAGGTTTATGATTATTCGCGCGAACATGAAATGGCAACAATTTACCTCGAGCGTGCTTATGGTATTGTTGTGCAAACAAGGAACTATCAACTTCAGACCAACGTTCTCAATAGTTTAGGACAGATCTATATTAGAAAAGGAAACTACAAAAATGCTATTACTCAGTTTAACAAAATATTACAAATTATTGGTAATGGACAGCTTACTGCTGAACAAAGAAAGGTAAAAGCCGAAAGTTATAACAAAATTGGGTTAGCATATAAAAACTTGGGTGAATTTCAGCTAAGCCTTGCTGCATATAAGAAATCTGCATCAAACTCATTGGTAAACACTGATTCTGCCCAATATGGAAAAACCCAACGTGAGATAGCTTTATCATTCTACCTACTCCAAAAGATGGATAGCTCATCCTTTTATTACAATAAAGCCCTATCAATAAGCACATCGTTAAAAGACTCCATTGAAATTATTAATGCTTTACAAGGACTTGGTGATGTTAACTTTGAAATAGGAAAATATGATCAAGCTCGTTTTCATTTTACTCGACAATTGAATCTTTCAGAAAAGATAAAATACACTCAGGGTATAGTAACTAGTCTTGTTAAGATATCGAGATGCTACTATGTTTCAGGCGATTATCCAACTTCAACCAATTATCTAAACAGGGCACTTGGAATTGCCCGAAGCGAGAATTTATCTAACACAGCAGCAGATGTATATCAATACCTTTCACTTTTGAGTGAGTCAGAGGGTCGATATCGTGATGCCCTTGCTTACCATAAGCTTTGGGCTGATATTCGCGACTCAATATATAGTGAGGAGAGTGGTGAAAAACTAGCTAAACTTCAGATTATATACGATATCAACCAGAAAGAGCGAGAGAACGAGATATTAAAGCAAGGAAGCGAAATTCAAAAGTTGGAGCTAGCCAAGAACAGGTATCGAAATATTTTTTTGGTAGTAATAGTAATAACATTTTCAGTGCTAATCATCTTTTTAGGGTTCTTATACCAGTCGAAGCATAAAGAGGTTCGTAAACAACGCGAAGCTGAGCAAAGAATTGTTGAAATTAATAAAGAACTCGAGAAGCGGATGATTCATGAAATTAAGAAGCAGGAAAAGCAGCAGCATCTCTTAGCCCAAAAGTCAAAACTTGAATCGCTTGGAACACTTGCAGCAGGTATTGCTCATGAAATAAACCAACCTCTTGGGGGAATATCTATGGGGCTCGATAATATTCTACTAAAGGTTAACGATAAGAATTATACAGAACCTTACCTGAAGGAAAAAATTGCCACTCTTTTTGATAATGTTGATAGAATAAAGCGGATTATCGATCATGTTCGAATTTTTTCACGAACACAGAAACCAAATACCCTCGAAAAGGTTGATATAAACGAGGTTATTACGAGCGCTATGTTAATGGTTGGTACGCAGTATCAAACTCATAATGTTACAACTAGCATAAACTTGTCCAAGGAACCCTGCCTTATTTTTGGCGATAAGTTTAAGCTCGAACAAGTTGTTCTTAACCTTTTATCCAATGCAAAGCATGCTGTGGATGAAAAGGAAAAACAGCAAATTGCAGCTTACCAAAAATGTATCATCATTAAATCGTGGCAAAGCGAAAGCCATATCTATTTCAGCGTATGGGATAATGGTGTTGGAATGCATGCCGATATCCTCGAGAAAATTTACGATCCATTCTTTACTACAAAATCGGAGGAGAAAGGAACTGGGCTTGGCTTATCAATTACCTACGGTTTTATTAAGGATATTCTTGGCGAAATTCGAGTTGATACTGAATTAGGTCAGTTTTCATTATTCGAAATTTCTATACCCAAAATTTAACTTTTATGGAGCATTTAAAAATTCTTGTTCTTGATGATGAAAGAGTTTTTCGCGATGAGATAAAGGAGTTTCTCGAGACTGATGGTTTTGAGGTTCATTCAGCACCGAAACCTTCTGTTGCATTCGAAATTCTTCAGCAGCATGAGATTGATATTATGATACTTGATCTTAAACTTCCTGAGATGGATGGCATTTCTGTACTTCAAAAGGTTAAAGAGCAATATCATGATATAGAGGTGATAATGATTACTGGCCATGGCGATATGGATGCTGTTATTCAAGCCATGCGCTATGGAGCTGTTGAATTCTTTCCAAAACCTTTCCGTTTAATTGATATGAAAGCAGCAATTCAAAGAACAAAGCGGTTTATCACTCTGAATAATAGATACAAAGAGGTTGAACATTCATACGCTTTGGTTTCGAAAGAATTGCGCGATAGCGTAGGGTACGAGATAATGGGTAATAGTAAAGCAATTAAGCAGGTTGTTGATTTAATGACTAAAGTGGCAAAAGCAGATACAACCTCAGTTCTTATCACTGGCGAGAGCGGAACGGGGAAGGAGCTGGTTGCACGCGGCATTCACTATCTCAGCTCGCGCAAAAACTCATACTTTCATGCGGTTAACTGTTCTGCCGTGCCCGATACTCTTTTTGAAAGTGAATTTTTTGGACATAAAAAGGGTGCTTTTACTGGTGCAAATGAGGAGAAGATTGGTTGGTTTGAGATTGCCAATGGTGGAACCCTTTTCCTTGACGAGATTGTTGATATGCAACAACCTATGCAAAGCAAACTTTTAAGAGTTTTAGAGGATAAAAAGATAAGACGTATTGGCTCAAACCACGATGTTCCTGTTGATGTAAGAATAATTGCTGCTACTAACCAGAATATTCAAAAATTGCTCGAGGAGAATAAGTTTAGGAACGACCTTTTCTATAGGCTGAACTCATTTGAAATAAATATTCCGCCCCTTCGCGAGCGCAGGGAGGATATACCAATCCTACTTGATTATTTTATAAAGTTGATGTCGAAGCGATTAAATAAAAAAGTTCCGACAATTGAAGCATCTGTGGTGAAAGCGTTATCGGCTTACGATTTTCCGGGTAATGTTAGAGAGCTAAGAAATATGGTGGAGAGAGCGCTTATACTAAGCGATGGAGGAAAGTTATCGCTACGCTTTTTTAGCGGTTTGCCAATGGTTGAAGATGAAGTTGTTTTTGAGAGCGAAAAAGATGTTCTATTTGATCTTGATGAAGTTGAAAAGCGTCTTGTTATTAAGGCTCTACAAAAAACTGATTATAAAAAGGGTGAGGCTGCTCAGTTGCTAAATATCACGCGCCAATCGCTCGATAGAAGGTTGGAAAAGTACGGAATTGACTTTTGAACTCATTAACATATCAACTTATCTCTATAAATCTCATAGTTCTCATTATCATAGCAGACGAAAATTACCTTTTTAGGGTATTTGTTTCTACTCATGAACTCGCGAACTGCTCTAAAAGCAATTTCGGCAGCCGATTTTTTTGGAAATCCGTATACTCCAGTACTGATGTTTGGAAAAGCAATTGTTTCAATACTATGGTTTAGGGCTAACTTTAAACTGTTTTGATAGGCATTGCGAAGGTAATCAATCTCATCCTTATAACCACCTCGCCAAATTGGCCCAACGGTATGAATTATATATTTTGCAGGGAGTTTATATCCTTTCGTAATTCGAGCTTCGCCTGTGGGACAACCACCAATTTTTCTACATTCTTCTAATAAATCAGACCCTGCAGCATCATGGATTGCACCATCAACGCCACCGCCACCAAGCAAACTTTCATTTGCTGCGTTAACAATGGCATCAACGTATAGAGTTGTAATATCGTCCTGGATTACCTCGATTGAACCCATAATTTAAAATTAACCCGATCAGGGTTAAAACCCTAATGGGGTTGTTTTATGATTATTATCGAATTTGCGCACCTAATTCTTTTCCAAAAATCTGAATTAGGTTGTTCATTGTTTTATCAATCTGAATATCAGTAAGGGTTTTACTCTCATCCATTAGGATAAAGCTAACCGCATACGATTTTTTATTTTCGCCCAAATTCTTACCCTCGTAAACATCAAAAAGGTTAACTCGTTTAAGTAGCTTCCTTTCAGCAGTAAAGGCAAGTTTCTGAATTTGGCTATAAGTTACACTCTTGTCGAGTAGTAATGCCAAATCTCTGCGAACCTCAGGGAACTTAGGAAGTTCCTTATAAGTAATCTTTAGATTTAAGGAGTGATCGAAAACATGATTCCATTTGAACTCGGCAAAGAAAACCTCAGCCTTTAAATCAAACGAATCAAGGATATTCCCACTTACAAGTCCAAAATTTACGAGAGGTTTGTTTTTGAGGCTATAGGATAAGCCATACCCAAAGATATCTGATGGAGCATCTTCAATGGTTAGGCTATCAATATCAAAACCAAAGCGGGTAAGAATTGAATGAACATAGCCCTTTATGGTGAAGAAGTTAGCCACTTGAGGCTTTTGAACCCAAGATTCTGCCGTTTTTTCGCCAGTAACCCAAACGCCAAGCCTTAAATCTTCGCTATACGATTTCAATGGCTCTTGAGATCTGTCTGCATCTTTGTTGAAGTTATAGCAATTACCAAACTCGTAGAGTTTGAGGTTTAAGTTTCGGTGATTGGTATTACGCTGAACAGCTTCTAATCCTCCAAATAGCAAAGTTTGGCGCATTCCGTTTAAATCATTGCTTAATGGATTCATTATTTGAACCGTATTATCGGCTGGGTAGGTGCTTAAATCCTTATAGTACGACGATTTTGTAAGTGAATTACACATGGTTTCGTTGAAACCATTGGATGTTAGATAGTCAGAGATTAAATTGATTATTTGATGTGTATCAGGTTTCTTCGAGTAGCCAAGCGTGCTGTTTACCTTTTCGGAGAACTCAACGTTATTGTAACCATAAATGCGAAGTATATCTTCCACAATATCTGCTTCACGCTGAACATCAACTCGGTATGGCGGAACGGCAAGTGTCCAAGTATCGCCATCCTCCTTTACAACCTTAATTTCTAAGCCTTCAAAAATTTTCTTAATCGTATTTACAGGTATCTCTTTACCAATAAAAGTTGTTGCCCTTTTAAGGTTGTAATCTACTTTGAAATCATCAACAGGATTTGAATAAATATCAACAATTTCAGAAGATATTTCGCCGCCAGCAACCTCTTTTATTAGCATTGCAGCGCGTTTCAATGCCCAAATGGTAATATTTGGATCGGTTCCACGCTCAAAGCGGAATGAAGCGTCGGTGCTAAGCCCATAACGACGTGCTGTTTTACGAATCGAAACGGAGTTAAAGCAGGCACTCTCAAGGAATACATTAGTGGTTGAATCGGAAATCCCCGATTTTATACCTCCAAAAACGCCAGCAATACACATACCTTCTTTAGTATTGCAAATCATTAAATCCTCCGATGAGAGTTTGCGCTCGTTATTATCGAGGGTGATAAAAGGGCTACTTTCAGGTAAAGTTTTAACAATTACTTTACCACCTTCAATGGCATTGGCATCAAAGGCGTGTAATGGTTGTCCAATCTCGTGAAGAACGAAGTTGGTAACATCAACAACATTGTTGATTGGATTTAAACCAATAGCTTTTAATCTCTTTTGTAACCATTCGGGTGATGGGCCAATTTTAATGTTCGAAATGGTTACCCCTGAATACCTTGGGCAAAGTTCAGGTGCTACCACTTCAATAGGGATATGTAGTTTATTATTATCAACTTTGAATGACTCTACTGATGGCTTAATTGCCTTCGTTGGATTTTCAAGGTTGAGGTAAGCCGCCAAATCGCGAGCAACTCCGTAATGCGAAGCAGCATCAATACGGTTTGGGGTTAAACCGATTTCGAAAATATAATCGTCCTCAATTTTGAAGTAATCTTTTGCTGGAGTACCTACAACGGCTGATTGATCAAGAACCATAATACCGGCATGCGAGGTACCAAGGCCAAGCTCATCCTCGGCACAAATCATACCCTCAGATAGTTCACCACGAATCTTTGCTTTTTTGATAACAATTTCCTGCTCACCGAAGTAAAGTTTTGTTCCAACAGTAGCAACAACAACCTTTTGTCCTTTGGCAACGTTTGGCGCACCGCAAACAACATTTAAAGGCTCAGCCAATCCAACATTAACGGTTGTTTTGCTTAATTTATCTGCATCGGGATGCTTTTCGCAGGTAAGAACTTCGCCAATCACTACACCCTCAAGTCCTCCCTTTATGGTTTGATGTTTTTCAAAACTTTCTACCTCTAGTA
>JBPXJX010000398.1:0-5797 GCA_051715525.1 Bacteroidales bacterium | reverse complement strand
TGAAAACTTTGAAATACTAAATGGCGACGATCCTTTTAAAGGAAAACCGCTATACAGCGAACCATCACCTTTAACCAAGAATATTTTTTTGCTAGTACTAGAAACAAAGCCTAAGTAATCGCTAGCCGGAGAGATGTTTATATTCATTATTTCGGCATCAATTTCGGCATCAAACTTATATAAAAAGGATAAATTTTTATTTTGCTTGTAAACATAAAGCTGAGATTTATCTAAAAATATAAACTCTGACTTTCCATCGGCATCAATATCCTTATAATCGAAACAATGGTGTGAAGAGAAAGCCTTTACGGCTAAATCTTCAATTTTGCCGTTGAAGTATATATATTTTATAAGGCCAACAGAGTCGGTTGTAATTAACCTATCGGCATGCGATGCATTTGCTTCGTCAAAGATAAATCGGCTATTCGACGATTTAGAAAAGAAACGAGAAAAACGAACCCTCTCCTCTCCTTTCCGGTCGAGGATATATGGTCTATTCTCATCAGCAAAAACAACGTAATCTTTTCCTTTTACCCTAAAATGCTGAAGTTGATTGTATACGATGCGCTCGCTCTTTTGGAAATTCCAGCCAGCAATTGGTTTACCATTGTTGTTAAAGGTGTATACCTTTTGATCTTCGCAGGCCACAAAAAGTCTGTAATCGCGGCTTCTATCGTAATCGAATACTGCAACAGGATTTGTAGCTTTTGAGCGTAGTTTTACAGGAAAACCCTCCACAAAATTGCCCCTTCGATCGATGGCAAAAATAAAACTACGGGTATTGAAAACGTATTGGAGTTTATTGTTTTTAAGCAAATCAACCTGCTCAATTTCACCTAAAATGGGTTCGGGCAGTTGTTTTGTCCAAATTACACGACCAACCTCATTAAACAGGTATACCTTATTCCTAACATCTTGAACAAATATTTCTTTGTTTTTGGTGATATGATTTGTTACTATTTGAGGTTTCATAGTAAAAACCGTATCAAGCCTAGTTTCCCAAGCAGTTTGAGGTTCTTCAGAGGTAAATGGCGAATACTGTATGCTGATATTGTTGAAAAGCATTGAGCTGCCGCCATTCATTTGAAGCGAAACTCCCTGAATGCCATTTAATGCTGAAAAGTGATCGAAAAGGTTTAAGGTATTAGCCGAATCGAGATATTGACTAAAAAGTAATTCCGCTTTTTGTGGTTTTAGGTAAATAAAAAAGTTCGATTCATCAACAAGAAGGAGACTAAACTGACGATACGAAATATCAAGTTGGAGTAAGTTATTGCGAACATTTGAAAGAATAAATTTTGAAAGCACTTCTTTCGAAGAGCCAAATATTATAAAATCATCGATAAAGGTGAAATATTCATCGGAAACTTGGGAAAATAGATTTCCGAAAAGTGAAGTGTTTATGCCCTTGGAAGGAAGTTTGAATATTTCTACACTCTTTTCGTCGTCAATTTTAACCTTAGAAATATAATCGGATTTTTTTAACCCTTTGCTCTTTGAATATTTTTCGAGGGCATCAGCAAAAAGCTGTTTTGTTTGACTTTGGCCTCTAACCTTCATAGCTACAAACCAGCAATCGTTATAATCAACACCATCGAACGCCGAATATACTAAAGCAACCTCTTCAAGAAAAAAGGACTTGTATAGTTCATGAATATTTTCACCAAAAGTGGTGTTGAAATCGCTTAGCTTAGAAGTGTAGTTTAGGATTTTATCAGATTTATCGAGATATAAACGATAATCGTTTAAATAAGCATCGAGGTTTGTAATACCAAGGCAAACAAAGAAGGCCGTTTCAGAAGGAAGAATAGAAGCGATTTTGTTTTCGACAGGTCGTTGATTTGCAAATATCTTAAGATAAGCATTTGTTGTATCAATGGCTTGGGTAAAACCGTTTAGAAAAACCTCGTCCTCCTTTAAGCTAATATCTAATTCGCTCCAATTGGCAATATCTGAAAAAGAGTTTAAACCTAACAGATATGAGTCGTTTACATATTTTTTAAAAGTTGCGGGTAGTTGCTCGTTGTTATAAAAGAGGTTTGCATCAACTTTTGTTCCTGCGGTTTGATAAATTGAATTAAATGCTGCTGAGTTAAGCAAAGAAGAGCCATTATAAACCTGACTTACAGCCTTTTCAATGGTAACTTTTGATGAAGAGCAAAGCAGAATACCTTTATAAATAGTGAAACATACCACATCGGATGAATTATCGCTATTGGTTAAAGTATTTATTGTGGCGTTCTCATAATCATATTTTTCATGCTTAATACCATTGTTTACAAAACCATCTACCAAACTAACCATTTCGGTTTTACTAAATCCTTTTGATAATTTTATGGATGCCAGATAGTTAATTGATCCGTTTGCACCTATATGTGTTGAGATGTAAACCGGGTTAACGGTTATTAAAAGATTAAACGCAGAGGAACGCTGGGTGAGCGTATCAATAAACCCGATGATACTATCGGTTTTTGCTACAGATGTAAATGTTTTTAGTGTTCTCCAAATTTGATTTCGACTTCGAAGATTATCAGTAAAACGATGGAAATTATTAACTTTTAAAATAAATGATGCATCGACAGGAACTCCAATAATCGCATCGGTGTTTGCTTCATAATCATCGTGTGAGCGGATGATGAAAAAATAGGCCAATAGAGTTAGGATGAAAAGCGTAAAAACAGAAAAAAGGAGAAACTTCTTCATAGCAAATCAATACCTTTTTGTCAACTACTAAGTAGCGAATTATACGCAAAGGTACAATCTTAAATCAGTGAGACTATAATTTTGAGAAACAAAATTATTAAGTCGAATTGCTCCCGTGCAAAGTTGTGGGATCTTTTGGGTTTTACCTCACCAGCTAAGAGTCCGGTTTCTCGCTTCTTGCTGAGAAGAGGTTCATTCATTAAATAATAATGTGGATAAGATATTTTAGATGATACAGATTATCTCAAAGGAATTGTGATACACGAAGAATAAACCTAAATTTGTAGTGTTTAAAGAGGATGTAATTCAAGAGAACACATTTTGGTATAATAATTATCAGGAAAGTGTGTTTAATACTAGTACATAAAAGTTATATTAGCATGGGGTTTTAAAAGATAATCAATGAGTCGCAGAGTTTTAGGTTTTATCTTTTTCGATATTGTATTTATAGTATTAGGTTTTTGGATAAGTGCGCTGCTCAAGCATTCATCATTTTCATCATACCTAGTTAACTATATTGATGCTCTATTCATATTTGTGGGCATTTGGATAATTATTTCTTTAGTATTTGGTAAGTACAATCTCGACGCAAAAAAACATACCGATAATACCAAGCAAATTCTACTCAGCAATATTGCAATTCTTGCCTTAACAACCATTCTCATCTACTTTTTGCGCGCCGACAAATTTTCGAGGTTTATGGTTATTGGAACTGTTGGTTTTACAACCTTTATTGAAATTTCGTTCTTCTACTTTTGGGTATTACTAAAGAAAACAAATGTTCTTTCGGATGAATTTCTTCAACCCAAATCAAAGAGAACAAGGAAAAAGGGTGTTGAGCAGGCCTATAAAATTGCAGAGCCTATTCTTGTCGACAAGAAACGAGAAACAGCAATTAAAAAGGAGATTATTCAAGAGCTTGGAAAAACTGCATTCTGCTACTTCGAAAAAGCAGTAAATCTTTTTTCAGAGCAAAATCTTATACTGTCTACAACAACAAGGTTTAACGTCTCAAACCAGCCTGACGATTTTTATAATTCCATCATTAACCTTAAACGGGTTAACGATATCAGGCGTATCAATAAGTTTTTCGAAGCGGTAAACGAAAAGCTACCCAAAGGGGGAGTATTTGTTTGTTTAGCCGAAACCAAAGAGCTACGAAAGAAAAGAATACTCAAAAAATTTCCACCTATATTAAACTATATATACTATACACTCGATTATTTTCTTAAAAGGGTTTTTCCAAAGTTTCCAATAACGAAAGGAATATATTTTATATTAACCCGTGGTGAAAATCGTGTGATTAGTAGAGCAGAGCTTTTAGGACGATTATACTCGTGCGGATTTGAGGTGGTTGAAGAGGAGTATGTTGAAAATTACCTGTTTGTTATTTCTCGAAAAGTTAAGCTACCAGCCTTTGACCTTGAGCCCACTTATGGTCCAATAATCAAGCTTAAACGAATAGGTAAAGGAGGTAAGATTATTAAGGTTTATAAGATGCGTACCATGCACCCTTATGCCGAGTATTTACAAAGCTATTTATACGATAAGCACAGCTTGCAAGACGGAGGAAAAATAAAAAACGATTTTAGGGTTTCTACCCTTGGGCGGTTTATGCGTAGATTTTGGATTGACGAGCTACCTATGATAGTTAACCTTTTAAAAGGAGACCTTAAAGTTGTTGGAGTTCGACCACTTAGCAAACATTATTTTAGTCTTTATACCAAAGAGCTTCAGGATAAAAGAATTAAATTTAAGCCGGGTTTAGTGCCTCCCTTTTATGTCGATAATCCCAAAACGATTGAGGAGATAATGGCTTCCGAGATGAAATACTTAAATGCTTACGAGAAGCATCCCTTCATGACTGACATTAAATATTTCTTTAAAGCCTTTTACAACATAGTATTTAAACACTATAGGAGTAACTAAAAAAGGGTGCTAATGCACCCTTTACTTCTTTTATCTAGCATCTGAAGTCTAATGTTTTTTATCTATTTCTCGCTTAGCAACAACTCAATAAGTTTTTTAGTTTCATCAACAAACTTAGTATAATACTCTCCGGTTCCAGGACCAGAAAAACCTGTTTCAACACGACGAATATGGCCTAGCTTATCGATAAGCATACCTGTCGGGAAAGCCATTTTTCCCTCTATTGGATAAAGCACCGAATCCCTTTTTGCACCACCGCGTGGCGAAACATATAAGAAAGTATAGTTTGCTCCAGTTTGCTTGATGAAACGTTCCATCTTAACCTTTGATGTTTCGTAGGTTTTATCTTCAAAATTCAAAGCCACAACTTCAAAGCCTTTATCCTTATATTTAATATACAGTTCACGGAAAAGGCGAGACTCATCCAAACAGTTTGGACACCAGCTGCCACCTGCTAAAACGGCAAGAACTTTTCCTTGAAAACGCTCATCCTTTGAGGTTACTTTTTGGCCATTCATATCGATACCCGCAAAATCAAAAGTTGACATTCCCTTTTTTACTCTTACAAGTTCCTCGTTAGTAGGAAGAGCAATATTATCGTTGCGTTCTGCACGCCATTTGCTAACCCACTTTGGACTGCCCATAAAACGACCATTCTCCATGGTGTTTTCGTTTGTAATATCGGCAGTGATGATAAATGTGTGTGAGCCATCAATGGCAGAAAGCAAGAATTTATTTCCTGATACTTTTCCCTCCAAATAACGATAATCGCCTGTTGTGTTAAGGAAAGTGCCTGTAACCCTGTCGCCATCTTGCTTAAACTCACCAACCATAATTGTTGAATCGGGAGTACCACCGTTTTCGATAATCTTCCAACGGCCAGCAACGTTAAAGGCTGCTTTTTCGATATTATTTGGGAATCGATCGGTAATACCTGGAAGAGCAAAAAATTTATAGAAATTTACTGCAGCCTTTCCCTTTGGGTAATACTTACCAACTAAAGAATCGTTTTTGAAAACAGCAACGATCTCGCTTGTAAACACAGGAAGTTTCATGAAAAGGGTATCGCCATTCTTTGTAATCTCATCGATAACAATTTTTTCATCTGCATTGGTTAGTAAAAACTGCATTGCGCCTTGCTCGTTAATAGAAAAGTTAAGGTTAA
>JBPXJX010000397.1:0-2011 GCA_051715525.1 Bacteroidales bacterium | reverse complement strand
TAAGTTTTATAAACTTATTAACCATTTACCTTTTTATAGTCTTCCATAAATTTCTGAAGACCTATATCTGTAAGCGGATGATTTACTAAACCAACAATTGCGCTCAATGGGCAAGTTGCCACATCGGCACCAGCCTCAAGGCACTGAATAATATGCATTGTATGACGGATCGATGCTGCAAGCACCTTAGTCTCGAACTCGTAGTAATTGTAAACATCTACTATTTGACGAATAAGTTCAACGCCATCGGTTGAAACATCATCTAAACGACCAATGAAAGGTGAAACGTAGGTTGCACCTGCTTTAGCTGCAAGCAAAGCTTGACCTACTGAAAATACTAGTGTACAGTTAGTACGAATACCATGATCGCTAAAATATTTAATGGCTTTAATACCATCTTTTGTAATAGGTACCTTAACTACAATTTGTGGGTGAAGAGCAGCAAGTTCTTTTCCTTCGCGAATCATCCCCTCGTAATCAAGAGCAATAACCTCGGCACTAACATCCCCTTTAACGATATTACAAATATCAACGTAATGCTGCTTAATATTAGTATCGCCTTTAATATTCTCCTTTGCCATTAGCGATGGGTTTGTTGTAACGCCATCGAGAACGCCTAAATCGTTAGCCTCCTTAATCTGAGCAAGGTTAGCTGTATCAATAAAAAATTTCATAGTATAATTGTTTTATGGTTACCGTTTTAATGGCGCAAAGGTAACCCATTTTTTATAAACATTACATGATAGATAAAAGGGTTATTAACACGATATTCTCAGATTCGTTAAAACTTTTTGCAATTGAATAATATTTTAACCTATTTTGCATGTTTTTGTTTCGAAAAGTATAACGATTAATTCTTTTTTTAGATGAAAAATATTAACACAATAATTATTGGAACAGGCTCGTACATCCCAGAAGTAAAAGTCCCAAACCAACATTTTGTAAAGCACATCTTCTATGAAAAGGATGAAACTGTGATAGAAGGTGATGGGCATGAGATAGTTGAAAAGTTTAGAGATATTACAGGTATTCGTGAGCGCAGATGGGCGAAAGATGATCAAAACGCTTCGGATCTAGGAACCATTGCAGCAGAAAGAGCAATTGTTGATGCAGGAATCGACAGGGAGACTATAGATCAAATCATTGTTGCTGAAAACTTTGGAGATGTTTTAAAAGGTACAATCCAATCGGATGTACTTACCAGTATAGCATCACGAATAAAGCATAATCTTGGCATTAAAAATCCATCATGCATACCTTACGATATAATTTTTGGTTGCCCTGGGTGGGTTCAAGGTGTAATTCAGGCTGATAGTTATATTAAATCTGGTCTTGCTAAGCGATGCCTTGTAATTGGTGCCGAAACGCTATCGCGCGTGGTTGATGTTAAGGATAGAGATTCGATGATATTCTCTGATGGCTCCGGAGCGGTTATTCTTGATGGAGTTGAATCCGACGAAAAGGAAGGGATTCTTTCTACAGCAATGGTATCGCATACTGGGGAGGAAGCAGGCTACCTTTATTTAGGCAAATCAAACGAGCCTGAGAGCGATCCAAAGATTAGGTATATCAAAATGCTCGGACGAAAAATTTATGAGTATTCCTTATCGCAAGTACCAGCAGCAATGAAAGTTGCTTTGGATAAATCGGGAGTTCCTATTGAGCAGGTAAAAAAAGTATTAATTCATCAGGCCAACGAAAAAATGGATGAAGCTATTGTTCAGCGATTCTATAAACTCTATAAAATAAGAGAATTGCCCGAAAAGATTATGCCTATGAATATTCATGATCTAGGGAATAGTTCCGTTGCAACCGTTCCAACCCTATTTGATATGATATTAAAAGGAACATTACCCGATCATCATATTAATAAAGGAGATATTCTTATTTTTGCTTCAGTTGGCGCAGGAATGAATATTAACGCGTTTGTATATAAAGTATAAATAAGTATATAACACTTATAATTAAGAACGCCTGCAATTGTGTAGGCGTTCTTTTTTTATAAAACAAA
>JBPXJX010000396.1:0-4902 GCA_051715525.1 Bacteroidales bacterium | reverse complement strand
GCTGGATTTCCTGCCGGAGCACAATTGCTGCTTTGAGTATAGGGAATAGATTGTTTCTTGACGCAGTGCTCCTACGCTTGTCTTCCCACACCAGCACTCCTCAAAATTTACGAAAACGATTCGAAGGCGGCTTGGTTTTGAGAGTGAGCCCACTCCGTCATTGCGAGCGGAGCGAAGCAATCCATTTATTGCTTGCAAAAGATAGGTTGACTACGTCGAACTCCGCTTTGCTTCGGTTGCTCTGTCGCAAAAAAGCAACTCGCAACGACGAAACATTCAATGCGTCATTGCGAGCGAAGCAATCTTGCGGGTGGCATGAGCTTAATCCTATTTTTCATCCATGCCGATTTTGTCCTATGCAAAAAGTTCTCTGTCCTTTATTTTAATTTTATTGGTATAGTATTCATCCCACCATGGTTTTTCGGTATCATTTGCTGGGGGTAACGACAGCGCCACTACTTTTTTTGCTTTACCTGTTGTTTTTTGGGTAACCCTGAAGTGGTAGTGGTCGAAGATTCTTAACGCTTCAATCATGTAAGAAACTGCAACCCTCTGGTCGCGGATGAGCAGTAGGTTCTCCCCATTTTTCCTGTCGGCTGTGGGCGAAAAGTTGTATGATCCGAGGTACACCCTTGCTGTGGGCTTATCGAAATCAATCACAATAAATTTATGGTGCATACGCGTGCCTGTGCCACCCGTTGGTTCCGATTTAAAGGGTTCGGGTAGGCTCTTGGATATTTCGGAGGGGTAAACAGGATCCAAATTGCCATTGGGCTTTTGTAGATCGAACCCGCCTACCTTTTTGTCGGATATACCATAAATAAAATACTTGGAGGTATTAGTCAGCTTGACAATTGTATCTTTTAGTGGCCCCTCAGTCTGGTATAAAAATGCTAATGAGTAGAAAATGTTAGATACGGTGTTTTTCTCCAAATCCTTAGCGATGACGTTGAGAAGCGCATTGTTTTCGGCATGTGGCGAAAACGATATTTTTCCGTCAATCTCTTTAAGCGATAAATCATTCCAATCGGCAGAGGTTGTACCCCCGAAATCTTTAACCTTATCAAACTTCCAGTAGTTATCAAACGATTCAAGGAATGGCTTGATGGCATTTGCTCCATAAACAATTACTGCATTGTTCGATTGAACGTAAAAGCCTCGCCAGGTAAAGTTTGTCGATCCGCAAACAGCCGCTTTAACCTTTGGCCCGTTAACAACAATTGTTTTGTTGTGCTGCAGCTGCCCCATATGCTGTCGTTTAGCATTGCCACCCGTGGATTTGCTCAGGATGTTGTATGCTTTGGTTTCGGCCGAGTCTGCATCATCGTGCGATCCGCTGTCGTCGATAATAACTTGTAGGCGCTTACCAAGCTTTTTCAATCTCGATAATACCTCGGGCTGGTTTAGGTCGTAGGCAACAACCTTTACCTCCGCATTCTCATCATCAATGGCCTTATCGAGTAGCTCTATGACCGATTTAACCGCTTCGAACCCCATCCATTCTAAAGCTTCATCTGCTTTTGGGTGTGTGGGTTTAAATTCAAGGCCATCCTTTGCCTCCGAAGGAAGCAAGGCCGATATTCCATCTCCCGCACCATACCTGTCGACAAAAGCTTGTGACGATATGAACCCACGGGTGAATGCCACGTTAAGCTGCTTTGGGTAGGTTTCGCGGCTGAGCTGTATGGCAATTTGTTGCGATTCGCCATAGCTTAGCGCTTGTTTGCTATCCATAAAGACAGGTTTCACTTTATAGATAAAGTCACCATCCATACCTGCATTCTGAGGGAAATGGATCCATCTAAACTTTTGAAAAGGGGCTTGCAGCGACGAAATGCTCTCCTTGCTTACATTGCCATTTTTATCGGGGAAAGATATCCTATTCTTTAACGAATAGAACTTGTTGCCACCCGGAACCATGTATTCAATCGAAAACCCAACAAAGTCCCTTGGGGGCTGCCCCTTTTTCCAGTTCATCGCCAATAGCAACATCCCCTCGCCGCGATGCGCTTTAAGGGTGAATAGGGCGTTGGCATTATCGCCAACAATCTGAAATCCTGTTGTATTTGCTGTCATTGATTTTTTATTTTTTTATTGTTAATCAATCTCTTAATCAAAATTAACCCATCTGGGTATATATAACAAGTTTATTTACAAATATTTGTTAAAAACATCTATTAATGCGTAATAAATATGTGCATTATAGTATTTAAATACATAACTGTAATTAAAAACATGAAAAACGTATAAAAAGGTATTGATAATATGATAAAATATGTTTAAGTTTGATATAGGTTCAATGTTTTTTGATAATTCTTCTGCCTTTCGTGCCTTTTCGCCTTTCGCATTTTTTAGCTGGTTTTAGTTTTACATTAAACGGTAAGCACCATAATGATCATCAAAATAGGCAGCGCCCATACAGCATGCACCCTTTCGCGAATAGATTTTAGCCGTAGCTCTAAGGCAACCTTCCGACAAGCTCCGAATTTCTCTCGTAGCTCTACTGCAAGCCTCCGACAGGCTCCGAATTATCCTCGTAGCTCTGCGGCTAATCTCCGACAAGCAACAAATTGTTGCCGTAGCTCTGCGACAAGCTTCCGACAAGCAACAAATTGTTCCTGCAGCTCTACGGCTGAAAACCGACAAGTGTCGGGATATTCCCGTAGCAGTGCAACAAGAAACCATTCGTGGTATAACCCTTATATTTTATTAACCCTAAAAATTAGTTTTTATGAAAATTGCAAGAATTAACCTTGCGCACCTCCGCAACGAGGAGCACTTTCAGCTACAAACCGAGTTTAAAGCCGAGATTAGCCAGTTTAGCGCTAAAACGCTGAATATTGAGACGGCATTTGCCAGCTACCTACCGCTACTCCAGCAGGAGGAGGAAGCGTTGCAGCTTATCCGTAAGAGCGCAACCACCGAGCAGCTCACCGATGCCGATATCGAGCGCGACGAGATTTACCGTGGGTTGGCCGATGCCGTTAAATCGGCGCTTAACCATTTCGATCCCGCTAAGCGCGCAGCAGCCGATAGGCTTAAGGTGCTGATGGATCAGTTCGGCAACGTGGCTCGCAAACCCTATAACGAGGAGACCGCATCAATTAGCAAGCTGATGGTTGAGGTAAAGGGCAAGTATGCCGGATATGTTAGCACCCTTGGCCTTACCGATTGGTTTACGATGCTCGAGACCAAGAACAACGCCTTTGATGCCCTGATGAAGAGCCGCTACTCCGAAGATGCCACCCGAACCGAGCTGCGCATGAATCAGGTGCGCCTAGCCATTGATGCTGCCTACCGCGAAATTGTTGAGCGCATTGAGGCCCTAGCCCTAGTTAATGGGCCACTTGGTTACGAGGCCTTTATCCGCGAGCACAACGCCCGCGTCGATAAGTTTAATAACACCCTTGCGCAACGGGTAGGGCGTAGGGCAAAAAGCGCCGAAACCAAGGAGCAAACCCAGCCAACCGTGTAGGCAATTTGCCATCATACTACGAATGCAGTAAGCCGAGGGGATTCCTCGGCTTATTTTGTGTGGTAGAGTAACCCGTCATTGCGAGTGGAGAGAAGCAAACTTACTCCGTTGGTACAAGTTTACACCTAATCTTTTTTATTGATGTATGCTCTAGCTTGCAAAAATGGGAAGACTTAGACACAACCTAAGCCGAACTGGGGTATATCCTTCACCGAGCAAAGCCTAATAAATAAGCAAAAAGGCGATAACTCCTTTTTAGAATTACCGCCTTTTTGGTTTGCCCGGGTACGCAACCCCGACAAGGCAAATGTAAGAATAATTAACTTACTACAAATATGCCGATAGGACTTATTACTATCTCAGTTGGTACGAGGCGAGAACTCTACGGCTATTGCCGGAGCCTAAGCCTAAGCCGAACAGGGATTCCTCGGCTTATTTTGTATGGTTGAGTAACCCGTCATTGCGAGCGAAGCGAAGCAATCTTACTCCGTTGGTACAAGTTTACACCTAATCTTTTTTATTGATGTAGGCTCTAGCCTGCAAAAATTGGAAGACTTAGACACAACCTAAGCCGAACTGGGGGCATATGTAGGCTTAAAAATTACTTTTATTTTAAGTAAGTCTCTATATCAACAAACTTCTCTAAAAGTTTATCAACCAATTGTTTTTTATTAATAAAATATGATGCCCATTGGTCGTTACTTGTTTTTTTGTATGAGGCAACAATTCTAATATTTTCTTTATGGGTTAATTTTATACCTTGTTGCGCTACAATTTTTGATGGTAAAAACAAAATCCTATCGTCTAATTCAAATGTTTTAGGATTGAATGAAGCACCTATTAAGTAAAAACTATGATGCTCTTTGAATGTACTTCCTGAAATTGTTAAAATCATTTGGTCATTATCGGAAACATTAAACCTAGATTTAACCTGCAAATAGATTGGAAAATATGTACCTGATTTAATAACAATCAAGTCGATACCCCCTTGGTCAATTACGGGTTTATATACATCAAGTAAACCTTGACCATATAAAAGGATTAATTCTTTTATCCTGTCTTCAACAATGTTTCCTTTAGCTATGCTTGATAATCCAGTAATATCAACAACAGAGCTGTTGTCATTCTCAGGAGTATCTTCAAAGTCTATTTTATTTTGGGCAATTCCAACCTTTAGTAAAGATTCGGAGACTTCAATGTTCAGTATTGTGCCTATTACAACTTTATTTTTCTTGTACCATGCTGTTAGCCCAAAAACTCTTTTATAATCGGAGTTATAACTTAGTTCTGATTTCTTTTCGCCCTGCAATTGAATTTGAATGCTTCCAGTCTCTTTTGGCATTAATGATTGTGCTTGCGAAGGAATATATAAAAAACCCAATTTACGCTCTACACCTATTATTTTACGCTGATATTTTATCATTGAA
>JBPXJX010000395.1:0-4376 GCA_051715525.1 Bacteroidales bacterium | reverse complement strand
TTAACGATGGCTTAGCGAATAATAATGTAATATCAATTTCAGGGAAGGATGACTTGATACTACTTTCTACATTAGGAGGTGGTGTATCTTCTTTTAGCATTAAATCAAAAAAATTTGAAAAATCCTATTCAATAGATAATGGTCTATCATCAAATTACATCTATAGCTCATTTATTGATTCAAAGAATGGGTTATGGTTTGGCACTGATGGCGGAGGCGTTTCATGCTACAGAGATAACACATTCTATAAATGTCAAGATCCAAAAGACACCCTTTTCAGCCAAGATTTCTACTCAGTTACCGAAGATACAAAAGGCAATATTTGGTTAACTAGCAAGGATAAAGGGATCTATATTTACGATGGCTATAAGTTTAAAATATTCAATGAACTTAACGGGTTAAGAACCAATGAAATAAAAAGCACAACTAAAACTATTAATGGTAAAATTGTACTAGTTAGTAATGAGGGGATTGACTTAATTAATCCAGAAGATGAATCTTTTGAATCATGGGGAGAGGAGGATAAAGTTTCGTATCTTAATCCTAGCCTTAATGCTGTGGCTACAAGTTCAAATGGGTTAGTCTGGATAGGAACTCAAGAGGGAATAGTTGTTATGAACCCAATAAAAGATTCTAGCGTACTAAACGAACCAGCACTACAAATCACAAACAAACTTCTTTTCTCAAAAACCTTTCAGAAAGATAAAACGAAGTTTAAATTTTCTGAGAATTATTTCACCTTCTATTTCATCGGAATTTGGTATAAAGCGCCTGGGAAATTGCTTTATCGTTATAAGTTAGAAGGTGCCGATTTAGATTGGAGCCCACCAACCCGAACATTGCAAGCAAATTACCCAAACCTAAGCTCAGGCGATTATCGCTTTATAGTTCAAGTATCGCATTCACCTGGGAAATGGATTAGTTCACCAGAAGCAACCTATTCATTCACCATAAAACCGCCTTTCTACTTTACCTGGTGGTTTATTACATCGCTTATAATACTTATTATTATTGGTGTGTATTCATTTATTAAATATAGAATTGCAAAACTTGAGCGCGACAAGGATATCCTTGAAGAGGAAGTTCGTAAGAGAACGCGTGAAATTCAAATGCAAAAGGAGGAGATTGAATCGCAGCGCGACGAGATCGAAGCTCAACATCAATACGTTAGTAAACAGCGCGATCAAATTGCTAATCAGAACAGAGATATAAAGGCAAGCATTGAATATGCTAGTAGAATTCAGCAGGCAATGCTCCCTCCTACCGAATTGCTTAAGGAAAACTTTAAAGAGCATTTCATCTTTTTTAACCCAAAAGATATTGTTAGCGGCGACTTTTACTACATCAACAAACTCGAGCATAAATTAATTATTGCTGCTGCCGATTGTACAGGGCATGGAGTTCCAGGAGCAATCATGAGCATGTTGGGATTGACTTTGCTTAATGATGTTGTTAATGACATCAACAACTTGACTGCAGCAGGTGTTCTAAATGAATTAAGAACCAGAATCAAGAACTCGCTTAAGCAAAGAGGCTACGATGGTGACTCAAGAGATGGTATGGATATCTCATTATGTATTTTCGATGTTTCAAATAGAACCGCTAATTACTCAGGAGCAAACAACGCTTTATTGCAAGTAAGAAATGAGGAGTTAATAATTTATAGTGCGGACAAGATGCCAATTGGGGTTCATATTAGAGAGGATAGCTTTACCGATCAGCATTTCCATGTTATGGAAAACGATATGATTTATTTATTCTCCGATGGTTACCAGGATCAACTTGGAGGCTTAAAAAATACTAAGTTCCTCACCAAGAATTTCAAAACCCTTTTAACCGAAATCGCCAACAAACCTTTAGATATTCAAAAACAAATCATTATTGAAAAGATTAACAATTGGAAGGAAGATTATCCCCAAACTGACGATATGCTTGTTATAGGGTTGAGGATATAATCCATTATAGCGGTGATGTATACTTCTGAATAAAGATTGAATTTATGAAAACTGTTATTATTTCTCTTCTAGAGAATTCATAAAAAAATATTACATTAGTATTTGAATTCTTTAATTACCCTTTAAAATGAACAGATTTTTAATATTTTTTTTTGCTTTTTTAGCATTCAACTCTATTCAATCTCAGGAGATTAAAAATATAAATTGGGAAAAAGACATTAAATCATTACAAAAGAAACTTCCTGAAAAGCACAAGTACCTTTTTTATGTTAGAACAAGAGCCGAATTTAACAAGGACATAGAATCGCTACTTGCAAGCCATAAAAGTTTATCAGACCTTGGCATTGCGTTAAAGATGCAACAGGTTATTGCTCGGCTTGGTGATTCACACACAAATATTGGTTGGCAAGATTATATTGATTACAAAAGAAAACTCCCACTTGAGCTATACTGGTTCAAGGATGGGATTTATGTTATTAAAACGGTATCTGATAATCAAGACCTTTTGGGGAAACGAATTACTAAAATAAATCAGACTCCAATCAATGAGGTTATTGACAGCCTTTCCACTTTAATTGTTAAGGATAATTCTTCAATAATAAAAAGTAAGATCCCAGATTTATTAACAAAAATACAACTGTTAGAATATTTCAATTTCATTACTAATGATAATGTCACAATTGAAACTGAAGACCAATCAGGAAAAACTTTAAGCTATAAGATTCAGCCCTCAGAAATGAATAATAGCAATATAATAAAGATCGAAGCAGACACTATTCCATTCACAGCAAAACAAGACCAGTATTTTATCGATAAATATTTCGAAACCAAAGGCATCTATTACATTCAATATAATATATGCTTTAGCCGCGAACTTCCGCCACCCAACATAAATAAAGTAGATATAAATCAACTTCCATCGTTTTCGGAATTTGCAGAAAGGGTTAATAAAATAATAAATGAAAAACCAATTAAAAAGCTGATAATTGATTTAAGATACAATGGAGGTGGAAACTCATATCAAGGCACAAAGTTTGTCGAATTCCTCTCAAAAATCGAAAAAATTAATCAAAAGGGAATTCTTTATGTAATTATTGGACGAAGAACATTCTCTTCTGCTATAATTAATACGATGGATTTTAAACGTTATACAAAAGCCACTACTATTGGTGAGGAGACTGGAGGAAAACCAAATCATTTCGGAGAGGTTAGAACATTTAAACTTCCTAACTCAAAAATAAAAGTATACTACTCAACTAAATTTATTCGAAGGGCAGATAAAGATGTAAACACTATTAACCCAGACATTAAGATTGAAGCGAGTTTTAATGACTACCAAGCAGGAATCGATCCTGTATATGAATGGATAAAAAGTAACTAATAAAAAAAGGCTGCCAAACGGCAGCCTTTCATTTAACATATAATTTTAGAATAACTTTTTAACCAAGTCAACCACTCTGCAAGAGTAACCCCACTCGTTATCGTACCATGAAAATACTTTAACCATATTACCAATAACCATTGTGCTTTGAGCATCGAATACAGATGAGTGAGAATTGTGAATAACATCGACTGATACAATTGGGTCTTCTGTGTATTCCAAAATACCTTTCATTGGACCATCAGCAGCCTTTTTCATTGCAGCGTTAATCTCATCCTTGGTAGCCTCTTTCTTTAGAACAACGGTAAAGTCAACCAATGAACCAGTTGGGGTTGGGACGCGAACCGAAGTACCATCGATTTTACCCTTAAGCTCAGGAATAATTTTACCTACAGCTTTAGCAGCACCTGTAGTTGTTGGAATTTGTGACAAAGCGCATGAACGAGCACGACGTAAATCGCTATGAGGAGCATCTAGAATGCGTTGATCGTTGGTGTATGAGTGAATAGTATTCATGAAACCACGCTCAATGCCGAAATTCTCGTGAAGGATTTTAACAACCGGAGCTAAACAGTTTGTTGTACAACTTGCGTTTGAAACGCATATATCGGTTGGTTTAAGATCTGCATCGTTAACACCAAGAACGATCATCCGATCAATTTCATCTTTAGCCGGAACGGTAAGGATTACCTTTTTAGCACCATTCTTAATGTGGTCGCCGTATCCACCCTTTTCGCTTTCGCGCTTAGTGAAAATACCAGTTGATTCAATAACTACATCTGGAGTTTCAATCCACTTAATATTAATTGGAGCCTTATCTGCATGTACGCGGTATTTCTTACCGTTTACAATCAAGTTTTCTGCATCAAATTCAACTTTTCCCTCGAAACGACCTTGTGTAGAGTCGTACTTAAGTAAATGAGCTAGCGTTTTGGTATCGGTTAAATCGTTAATACCAACAACCTCAAGTTCTGGTCTTTCAAGAGCAATCTTGAAAACATTTCGTCCAATACGACCAAAACCATTGATAGCCACTTTAA
>JBPXJX010000394.1:0-1928 GCA_051715525.1 Bacteroidales bacterium | reverse complement strand
TGAAAGATTTATTAAAGTGTTGATAATTAGTAAAATATACCTATTTGTAATTAATTTATTATTACGCAGAGCTATTAGCATAAATATTAAAAAAAGAGATCTATTTTTGCGCCCAAATAGAAACCTTCGGTAATGATCGATCAAACAGAACTTAGAAACCTGCTTTCAACAGCAATAAATGCAGCGGTTAGAGCAGGTAAACTTATACTAGATGTTTATAATTCCGATGAGTTTCAGGTAAACCTTAAATCTGATAAAACCCCATTAACATTAGCCGATAGAAAGGCGCATGATGAGATTTTAAATTCATTAACAAAAACTCGTATACCAACTTTAAGCGAAGAGGGAAGAAGTATTGTTTATGAAGAGCGAAAGAGTTGGGAGTTTTTCTGGTTGGTCTATCCGCTCGATGGTACAAAAGAATTTATTAAGCGCAATGGAGAGTTTAACGTTAATATCGCGCTTATTGTAAATGGTTTCCCTATAATTGGTGTAGTTTATGTCCCCGTGCTAAAATAGATGTACTTTTCGCTAAAAGGCGATGGGGCATACAAAGCAATATCAATTGAACCAGAGATGGAGCCTAGCTATAGGTTCGATCAGCTTATAAAAACTTCTGATAAGCTTCCAAAAGCTCACAAGCGAGATAAACTGGTTGTTCTGAGTAGTCGTTCGCATATGAATGCCGAAACCGAAGAGTTTATTGCTCAAATTCAGAAAAAGTATGGAGAAATCACGCATAGCTATCAAGGTTCTTCTTTAAAGCTATGCCTCATTGCCGAAGGTTCTGCTGATATCTATCCACGTTTTACCACAACAATGGAGTGGGATACAGCCGCTGGCCAAGCCATTGTTGAGGAAGCCGGATGCCATATCGTAACCGCTGATACAAAGCAGCGAATCTCTTATAACAAAGAATCCTTAGAAAACCCCTGGTTTATAGTTAAGGCGAATAAATCGCATTGCTAAGAATTTATCAATTTCTTTGTATTGTCCTTTATAGGGTAATTTAAATCATATTTTGTTTTGTTTATGAGTTTGGCTATTTTAGTCGTAATTCTTGAACCTATAATGTGAACATGAAATTGCATGGAATCTTAAAGTATTTTGTTCTAATAGCCATTTTATATTACCCTCTTTTTGGACGCCTTGAATCAATTCCCATAAGACAATTTGATGAGGCTCGTCTTGCTCAAAATGCTTACGAGATGAGTAAGGATGGCGATTACCTTGTTACTCATTTCGACGGACAACCCGATATGTGGAACACTAAACCACCGCTAATGATTTGGCTTCAGGTTGCTTGTATAAAGGTTTTCGGTTTTAACGAATTAGCAATTAGGTTTCCTTCCGCTATTGCAGCATTGCTTACATGCCTTTTTTTAGTTTTTGTTTCGGTAAGGTATTTAAAAGATTTTTGGCTAGGTTTTATCGCCTCAATTGTATTGGTTACTTCCGTTGGGTATATGAATGTTCATGCTGCTAGAACAGGCGATTACGACTCGTTGCTAACCTTCTTCACTACTGCATCTGCAATTTGCTTTTTCATCTACCTTGAACTAGGGGTAAAGCGATATTTATACTACACATTTATTGCCATTACGCTTGCTGTACTAACTAAAGGTATTGCAGGACTACTATTTATTCCAGCACTTTTTATTTACGCCGCAATTCGCATGAGATTGATACAACTTATAAAGTTGAAAGACATTTATATAGGATTTTCCATCTTTATATTTATTGTAATGGGATACTATCTACTGCGTGAGCAATACAACCCCGGATATCTAAAGGCAGTATGGGATAACGAGCTGATGGGACGTTATTTTATTACTAACGAAGGACACCATGAGGGTTTCTGGTTTTACTTCGAGATGCTTAAGAAACACCATTTTACCTACTGGATATGGATTCTTCCTATTAGTATT
>JBPXJX010000393.1:0-18384 GCA_051715525.1 Bacteroidales bacterium | reverse complement strand
TGTTATAAAGTTTACCCGTTTGCCAAACAAGGGTAATATCCTGCTGCTCACCAATTTCTTTCATATAGCTCAAGAGGCTCTTGTTCAAAGTTCTTGCGCCAAGACTTCCACCTAAAACCAGAACAACCTTTTTCCCTTCGGGGATATTGAAATATTTACGAGCCTCATCCTTCTTGCTCTCCAAATTCACCAAATCCTGACGAACAGGGTTACCAGTCATCATAATCTTATCGGCTGGGAAATACTTATCCATCCCTTCATAAGCCACACAAATGGCTTTAGCCTTTTTGGCAAGAAGCCTATTGGTAACGCCAGCGTATGAATTCTGCTCCTGAATTAGCGTTGGAATTCCCTTTTTCTGAGCTGTTTTAAGAATTGGTCCACTAGCGTAACCACCAACTCCAACAACTGCATTGGGTTTGAACTCGCGAATAACGCTGCGAGCCTTCATCATGCTTTTAAAAAGTTTCCAGAAGAATGTAACTGTTTTGATCGATAGCTTACGCTGAAAGCCAGCAACAGGCAAACCAACAATCTTGTAGCCTGCATTGGGAACTTTCTCCATCTCCATTTTGCCTTCGGCACCAACAAATAGGATATCCACATCGGGTTGTAGCTCCTTCAATGCATTGGCAATGGATATTGCAGGGAAGATATGCCCTCCCGTGCCACCACCGCTAACTATTATTTTTAACCTCTTCTTCTCCATCGAATAATTCGGTTTTACCTTGAGTTCGACTTATACTTAAAATTATCCCAAAGGCTGCACTTGTAAAAAACAGCGAAGTACCGCCCATACTAACAAGTGGCAATGGCTGTCCTGTAACCGGGATAAGGTTTACAGCCACACACATATTTACCATCGCTTGCAGTACCAAAAGGAGCGCAAGTCCTATGGCCAGAAAGGCCGGGAACGTTCGATTTGCCTTCTTCACTATCACCCCGGCACGGAACAGTATTATCAAATACATCAGCAATACAACTGTTCCTCCTATTAATCCGTACTCTTCGACAATAATCGCAAAGATGAAATCGGAATATGGATGAGGTAAAAAGTTTCGCTGTGTGCTATTACCTGGCCCTTTGCCAATAATTCCGCCTGTTGCAATGGCTATTTTAGATTGGTTAACCTGAAAGTTCCCGTCACCATCATCATCGCTTGAAAAATTCTCAATTCGATGCTTCCAAGTTTGCACACGGTTAACCGTTTTAAACTGCAATGCAATTATTATAAATACCACCAACATCACAATTGCCAATCCTGTAAATCCAAACAAGTGCTTTAAGCTGATTCTGCCAATTAGCATCAACAACCAGCAAGTCAAACCAAGCATAAATGCTGTTGAGAAGTTGGCTGGTAGGATTAGTAGGCAGATAAATGCAATTGGAATTACAATTGGGATAAATGCCTTTTGCAAATCCTTAATCTCATTCTGACGCTGCGATAGAATATTTGCAACGTACATCACCAAGGCCATCTTTGCAACGTCGGAGGTTTGGATTGTAACACCAAGACCAGGAATGGCCAACCATCGAGCAGCAGAGTTAAGGCTTGCTCCAAATACAAGCGTTACGAGTAGTAACGGGATTGAAATCAGCAAGAGTCCTTTTGATAATGGTGCGTAAACCTTCCAGTTTACCATGTGTACAATGAATACCAAACCCAATCCAATGGCAATGAATACAAATTGTTTTAAAAAGTAGTATGCTGTATTCCCTTCCTGATATCTATATGCCAACGAACCCGTTGAACTGTAAATAGCCAACAGCGATATGATTGATAGGAAAATAACTATCAGCCATATTATCTTATCACCCTTAAAATATTTACCGAACAACGATTCCATCTAAATAGTTACTGGTTACGGGTTACTTATTTCAATTATTTATTTTTTCATTTTCCTTCCCACCCCTAACCCCTAAAGGGGCAATCCCACTGACAAACTTCCCCTTTAGGGGACTGAGGGGCAAGAATACAATTTTACAATTCTCTAACTGCTGCTTTAAACTTTCGTCCTCTATCCTCGTAGTTCTCGAATAGATCAAAACTTGCGCAGGCTGGCGATAGCAGAACGGTATCGCCGGGAGCAGCCAGTTTATAGCATTGCTGAACACACTCTGTAGCTGAGTGAGTATCAACAATAACAGGAATAACTTCTCCAAAAGCAGCATGAATCTTTGAGTTGTCGATACCCAAACATACTATCGCCTTAACTTTTGCCTTCACCAAATCCATTAGCGATGAGTAATCGTTCCCTTTATCGACCCCACCAACAATCCAAACAACAGGCGTTTCCATGCTCTCCAGAGCATACCAAGTTGAGTTGATATTGGTTGCCTTTGAGTCGTTTATATATTGTACCCCACGAACCTTAATTACAGCCTCAAGACGATGCTCAACGCCCTGGAAATCGGACAAACTCTCGCGAATAATATCCTTACGGATTTTAAGCACATGGCCTGCAAGCCCTGCAGCCATTGAGTTGTAAACATTGTGTTTACCTTTCAATGATAGTTCCTGAATCGACATAACGAAATCGCTATTATCGTAGTTTACATAGATATTATCGTTCTCAACCCAAGCCGATTGGTTAATTCTTATTTGCTGCGAAAATGGCAACTGCTGCGCTCTAAGCACAATGCGCTTAAGCTGCTCAACGGTTACATCATCGTCGGAGCAGAAGATGAAACAATCGTCCTCGGCAAGGTTGCGAGTGATGCGAAACTTCGACTCAACGTAGTTCTGCATCTTATAATCGTACCTATCGAGGTGATCGGGTGTAATATTCAATAGAATGGCTATATCAGCCTTAAATTCATACATGTTATCCAACTGGAAGCTGCTAAGCTCAATAACGTAGTAATCGAACTCGTTTTCGGCAACCTGTAAAGCAAAACTTTCGCCAATATTACCTGCCAAACCAACATTCAAACCTGCTTTTTGCATCATGTGGAAGATAAGCGAAGTAGTAGTTGTTTTGCCATTGCTTCCAGTGATACAAACCTTTTTCGCTTTGGTATATCGACCACCAAACTCAATCTCTGAGATGATAGGAATACCTGCCTCTCTAATCTTGATGATCATAGGAGCCTTATCAGGTATACCGGGGCTCTTAATAACCTCATCGGCATTGAGGATTAGCTCCTCGGTATGCTTATTTTCCTCCCAAGGAATATGATACTTGTTAAGAAGCTCCTTGTATTGAGGCTTAATGGCTCCAAAGTCCGATAGATACACCTCAAATCCTTTCTTTTGAGCTAGTACGGCTGCACCTGCTCCGCTTTCACCACCACCAAGAATTACAATTCTTTTCATGTTTTGGTTTGATTAGATTAGCGAATTTTTAATGTAACTACTGTTATTACTGCAAGTAGAATAGCCACAATCCAAAATCGAGTAACGATTTTTGGCTCGGGATACCCTTTTTTTTGGTAATGATGATGCAATGGTGCCATCAAGAAAATACGTCGACCCTCGCCAAACTTCTTCTTGGTATGCTTAAAGTAGCTCACCTGCATAACCACCGAAAGATTCTCGACGAAGAAAATGCCGCAAAGGATTGGAATTAAAAGTTCCTTACGGATAAGTATTGCGAACACAGCGATTATGCCCCCAATGGCCAAACTGCCCGTATCGCCCATGAAAACCTGAGCGGGATAGCTGTTATACCAAAGGAAACCAACGGCTGCGCCGATAAATGCACTCATGAAAACAACCAGCTCGCCTGTACTTGGGATGTACATGATATTTAAGTACTCGGCATAGATTACGTTACCTCCCAAGTATGCAAATATTCCGAGGGTTGTGGCAATAATTGCCGAAACCCCCGTGGCCAGTCCATCCATGCCATCGGTGAGGTTTGCTCCGTTTGAAACTGCGGTAACAATAAGAATTACAGCAATAACAAATACTACCCAAGTAAGCACTCTGCCTAACTTTCCATCGAAAGGAATTAGGTACTTATAATCGAACTCGTTATTCTTGAAGAATGGTATAGTTGTTTTTGTTGTCTTCTCCTTTGGCCCAAGTACTACTTGCTTTTTGGCAGCATTTTCAACTACAACCTCAGTTGAAGTTGCAGCGCTAGGATTTGCAACTCGCTCCCTGATTGCAATGGTTGGGCTCATATACATGGCAAGACCAACAAAAAGACCAAGCGAAATCTGTCCTAGAATTTTAAATCTACCTGAAAGACCCTCCTTATTTTTCTTAAATACTTTGATATAATCATCGGCAAAGCCAACAACACCAAGCCAAATAGTTGTTACAATCATTATAACTATGTAGATGTTCAGAAGATCAGCAAAAAGCAAAACAGGTAAAACTGTTGCTATTAAGATGATAATTCCGCCCATGGTAGGTGTACCCTTCTTTTGCATCTGCCCCTCGAGGCCAAGATCGCGAATCTCTTCACCTATCTGCTTTTTCTGCAAAATCCTTATTATTCGTTTACCTACAAGTAGCGAAAACGCTAACGAGAAAATGAATGCCATGGCCGAACGGAACGAGATGTACTGGAACATCCCTGCACCAGGAAAGTTGATCATCTCGAGATATTGAAAAAGGAAGTACAGCATGTTACAACGTTTTAAAAATTTCTACAATCACCTCTTTATCATCAAAATGGTGCTTAACACCCTTAATCTCCTGATAGTTCTCATGCCCTTTGCCAGCCACCAGCACAACATCTCCCGGGTTGGCAAGCATATAAGCAGTGCGTATCGCCTCGCGCCTATCAACAATGGTTAGCACCTTACCAACCATCGATGGTTCAACGCCAGCCTTCATATCATTCAGGATATCCTCAGGTTCCTCAAACCTTGGGTTATCCGAGGTAAGTATAACCATTCCGCTTCCCTCAACTGCAACCTTTGCCATTACGGGACGCTTGGTTTTATCGCGGTTACCGCCAGCACCAACAACTGAAATCAGCTTATTATTGGGCTCGCGTATCTCGTTAATTGTATCAATTACATTCTGTAAAGCATCGGGAGTGTGTGCATAATCAACCACCACGTTGATGCCCTTGGGCGATTTCATGTGCTCAAAGCGACCCGAAACAGCCGACATGCTGCTAAGTTCGGTTAACACAACATCTCTCTCAACCCCAAGTAAACGCGCTGCAGAATAGATGGCCAATAGGTTGTAAGCATTAAAACCACCAACTAGGCGAGTCCAAACCTCGATATTATCGATATTTAAGAGCATGCCATCGAAATGGTTTTCAATGACCTTGCACTTGTAGTTGGCCATGCTTCGCAAGGAGTAGCTATTTACCTTGGCTTTTGTATTCTGAACCATCACCCTTCCGTTCCTATCATCAATGTTTACAAGAGCAAAAGCATCGGATGGCAACTCATCGAAGAAACGTTTCTTTGCCTTTAGATACTCCTCAAATGTTTTATGATAATCGAGATGATCGTGCGTGATGTTTGAAAACAAACCACCAGCAAACTTCAGCCCTGCAATACGATTCTGAACAATGGCGTGCGAGCTAACCTCCATAAAGCAATGGGTACAACCAGCCTCAACCATCTGCGCAAGCAGCTTATTGAGCTGAATGGCATCAGGAGTGGTGTGCGTTGCAGGAACCTCATCGTTACCGATGAAATTCACCACGGTTGATAGCAATCCAGATTTAAACCCAAGATTGTTGAACAACCTATATAATAGCGTTACAGTTGTAGTCTTTCCGTTTGTGCCAGTGATACCAACCAGCTTCAACTTCTCCGATGGATTATCGTAGAACGAAGTAGCCATCAAACCAAGAATTTCAGTGGTATCTTTAACCTTAACGTAGGTAACGCCTTTGGCCTCTTTCGCGGGCATTACCTCACAAACGATTGATTTTGCGCCAAGTTCAACGGCCCTTTCAATATAACCATGACCATCGGCCTGAGTGCCTTTAACGGCAACAAAGCACGAACCCTGCTTTACCTGACGCGAATCGAAGGTAATATCATTCACCACCACATCGAGGTTACCTTTAACCTCCAATGCATCGCCGGCCGATAGTATTTGTCCTAATTTCTTCATTAGCTTAAGCCCATTTCAATGGTTATACTCTGTCCTCGATTAGCCTTGCTTCCTGGGTCAATCGATTGACTTTTCACAACCCCTTTACCTTTAATATTTACTCGTAAACCTGCATTCTCGAGTAGGAAGATGGCGTCTTTCAGACACATTCCTTTAACATCGGGAACAAGGTTCTTAATTACATTCTTATCGTTAAGTTCCAAATCCTCGTCGGTACGGATAACCGAAACCCAGTTCGATTTTTTGGTCTTATCCTTCATTGGAATATCCAGCTCATCCAAAACCTCCTCAATTTGCTTCTTGTAACCAGCCTTTGATGCAGGCATATCGGTTAGTTCAGCATCATCATCAACTGTTTTGTACCACTCGCTGCTAGTTGCATAAACTTTATCGGAAATCTCCTTAAAAATTGGCCCTGCCACTACGTTGCCGTAGTAAACGCTCTTTGATGGTGAGTTTACCACCACAATGCACGAGTACTTTGGATCATCAGCTGGGAAGTAGCCCACAAACGAAGCCCTGTAGCTTACGCCACCGCTCTTATAACCCTTTTTACCCTTTGCAACCTGCGCAGTTCCTGTTTTTCCTGCAATCTTATATCGATTATTACTTAAATTCTTTGCCGTACCTACCCTTACAACCCCTTCGAGCACACCCCGAACCTTTTCGAGGGTTGAATTTGAGCAGATTGATGAGCAGAGCACTTCGGTTCCAAAAGTTTGAATGGTTTCGCCATGGTTGACCAATGCTTTTATTAGATGTGGTTTAACCATGGTTCCATCGTTGGCAATGGCATTGTAAAAGGTTAATATCTGAAGCGGCGTTAGCTTTACCTCGTAACCAATGCTCATCTGAGGAAGCGAAAGGCCCGACCAATATTTTTCCCCTGGATACTTTATATAAGGTGCAACTTCGCCATCAATCTCAAGCCCAATGGGCTTGTTCAATCTCATCTTGTAAAGCCTATCGATAAAATCCTTCTCTTTTCCTCTATAGTTTTGTAGCATTAGCTTGGCCACACCAACGTTCGATGATACCTCAAAAACCTGACGAACGGTTATCTTTCCGTAACCCTCTTCGTGCGAGTCGGTAAGTGTATGATTGAATATTTGCAACTTACCTTTCCCAGTATTCACAACATCTTCGAGGTTAACGTAGCCATCCTCTAACAGGCAAATTAGCGAAGCGGTTTTGAATGTTGAGCCCGGCTCAGCACTTTCGCCAATGGCGTAGTTGTAAGCCTCGGAGTAAACGCCATCCTCATCGCGTTTAAGGTTGGCAATTGCCTTAATCTCGCCAGTTTTAACCTCCATTAGAATAACTGTTCCCCAGCCAGCACCATGCTTTTCGAGCTGTTTATGTAGAGCATTCTCTGCCAAATCTTGCAAATCAACATCGATGGTTGTAACCACATCGAGGCCATCCTCAGGATCGACCTGATTTGGACTATTCACATCAATCCAAGTATTGCCCGGAACGCGCTGTAAAAGGCTGATACCCGCCTTGCCCTTTAGGGCATAGTTGTATGCACCCTCGATACCAACCGCAACGCCACCCTCGTTAACTGTACCAATGGTACGCTGCGCAAGGTTTTGATGAGGTAATATTCTACGGTTAACCTGTACGGGGATAAATCCACCCTTATTCAAACCCAAGCGGAACAGCGGGAATTTCTTCACCTTCTGCAGCTCAACGTAGTTGATCTCCCTATCGCCAATGGGGAAATACCTGCGATTACGACCCGATTTACGAGCATTCACCAGTTCCGAACGATACGCCTTTGCCGATTTATCGCCATAGAACTTCGATAGGCACATTGAGAGCGAATCAATTTTTTCGCCAAATACTTCAGGAGTTAGGCCTGCGGCCTTAAGGTCCATGCGAATTTCGAAGTAGGGAACCGAAGTGGCCAACACGCGTCCATCGCGAGAGTAGATATCGCCACGGTTTGGCTCAATGGTAATATCCTTGTAGGTGATGGTTTTTGCCATCTCGCGCCACTTTCCACCCTCAACCACCTGTATGTAAATTATCTTGGTGATAATAGCCAGGCCAAGGAGTACAAAAATTAAGTACACCAACGCCACCCGAACCAATATCTCCTTCTTAATCGACATGCTTTAATTCTTCTATCTTTTAACCGCTAAGTTCGCCAAGAACTCGCCAAGCCCGCTAAACTCATTTCAGCTCCTACCTTGTAATTGTCTCATTGACATATTGTCAAATTGACCAATTGTCAAATTTTCAAATCACTTAATCTTCCTCGGTGGAACCACGCTCTCCTTCAACCCCAAGTTCCTCTCGTCGCAAAGTCTTGCCACCTCCGATTGCTTGCTTATGAACATCAGCTGCGATGCGGTAGTAATGGACTCAGCCCTTAGGTTACGAACCTCAATCTGCATCTTCTTCTCCTTCTTCACCAATTTCTCGTACCTGTAGCGATTACCAATGTAGAAAACCGCCAAAAACGCAAGAAACAGGATATAAGGAAACTGCTTCGATACCGTTTCGGTGGTGAGAATGCTGCCCGTTAAAAAATCCCTTACCCCAAGGCTCGATTTCTTATCCTTGGATTTCTCGGGTTTCTCCTCGATAAACTCTACCGTTTCGTCTTTCTGACTCATAGCTTCTTACCTATTCTCAGCTTTGCGCTACGCGCGCGGCTGTTTATCTTAATCTCCTCATCGGAGGGAACAATCACCTTACGGTTCACTGCCTCGTAGGGCGACGATACGTTACCATAAAAATCTTTCGCCACATCGCCCTCGAAGTTGCCCGAGCGCATGTAGTTCTTAACCAGCCTGTCTTCCAAAGAGTGGTAGGCGATAATCACCAAACGGCCATCCTTTTTAAGGCATTTGGTAGCGTTGATGAGCATCTGCTCAAGCACAAACATCTCCTGGTTTACCTCGATACGGATTGCCTGAAACACCTGCGCCAACATCTTGTTCTGCTGGTTGAAAGGGAACATGGGCTTTAGCAGCTCGTATAGTTGCTCAACCGTTTCGATTTTTTTACCGCTGCGCGATTGGCAAATGGCGTTAGCCAAACGTTTTGCGTTTTGCAGCTCGCCGTAAAGCGTAAAAACACGAGCCAAATCCTCGGCTGCGTAGTCGTTAACAACGTTCTTTGCCGATTTCTTGCTCTTTTGGTTCATGCGCATATCCAGCGGACCCTCGAAGCGGAACGAAAATCCACGTTCGGGGCTATCGAAATGGTGCGACGAAACGCCCAAATCGGCAAGAATACCGTCGACGCTATCGATACCGTGATATTTTAGAAAATTTCGAAAGAACCTAAAGTTGCCACGGATAAGCGTAAAGCGCTTATCGTCGATGGCGTTTGCGAGCGCCTCCTCATCCTGATCGAATGCGAAAAGCTTGCCCTTATTAAGATGTTTGAGTATTTCGGCGGAATGTCCTCCCCCACCAAAAGTGAGGTCTACATAGATTCCATTTGGCTTAATCTCAAGCCCATCTATGCTCTCGCGAAGCAGAACCGGTACGTGGTAGGCCATTACTCATTCCCTATAATCGATGAACCCATAATTTTTTCGGCAAGCTGGGCAAAATCGTCCTCGCCTGTGCGAACGCCCTCGTACTTATCCTTAGCCCAAATCTCAATCTTGCCATCCATACCGGCAAGAATAAGATCCCTATCGGCACCAACCAGGTCGAGCAACCGTTTTGGGAGCAGCAGGCGACCGCTCGAATCGAGCGTAACCTCGGCGGTTCCACGGTAGAACTCGCGTAAAAACTTGTTGTGCTCCTTGTTGTAGGGGTTTGTATTTTTGCGGATAAGCGTATTCTGACGCTCCCACTCCTCCATGGGAAATAGCACCAGGCAGCTCTCGAAAATATCCTTCTTAACCACAAAGCGATCGGGCGAGGCAGATGCTATCTGCTTCTTAAAGGCAGCGGGGAAGAGCACTCGTCCCTTCTCGTCAACCTTACAACCATAATCGCCTATGAATGATGACATTTTCGTGTTTTTGCTTTTTACTTGGGTTAAATGAATGTTTCCTCGTACTTGGTTTGATTGGAATGTTGGGGTTTACATAGCAAAAAGCCTTACTCCCCATTGTTGTAGCGTTGCAGTGTTACAGTGTTACAGCGTTACATTATTCCAGCGTTCTGAGAATCACCCTCCTAACCGACTTCTTTTCAAAAGGTAAAAATATACATAAAATTCCCACTTCAAACCACATTCTCCCACTTTTTACCACATTGTTAATAACTTTTTGAGCACGAGCCACAAAAAGCGCCCGAAAGGCGCTTTACAATCCACGAAAAATGGAGTATTCAGAAAAACCGAGGGGTTGTTGATGAGGATTTGAAGGGAATACTCAATGCAACGTAGTCTTTTAACTTCATCGAACCTAGCTAAGAAGGCAGTGAGTTGTCCTTAAAACTGGGACAACTGAAAACAGCCATTTTCGATATCTGTGAAGTGTACGAAAAAATCGTTCGCTTGAAAATGGTATCAGAAGATGGTAAAACAGAGATTATTACTCAGAAAGTATTCGATACAATTCAATATTTAGGTAGTAGTGATGTCCTTCAATTTCTTTTTTCTCTAACACTTGCATTTCACATAGCCTATTGAGATAATCTCTTGCAGTGTTTTCAGCATAAATACCAGAATCAACCAAATGTTTTACTTTGGTAAATGGCTGTGTAAAAAGAACCTCTATAAGCGCTTCAGGATTACGGAACTTTCGATTATCCTTCTTAACAACTTCTAGAATTGAATCTTTTATTGCTACAATATCATTGATCTTATGGTACGTAATATTTGAGGTGTATTCTACGGCTCGCATCATAAATAATAGCCAGCCCTCCCAGTTACCTCTTTGCGACACGCCCATTAATCCAGCATAATAATCTTCCTTATGATCCAAGATATATCGGCTAAGAAACAAAATTGGAACATCTAATAGGCCTTTGTTTGTTAAATAATGGATGTTGAAAACACGACCTAACCTCCCGTTCCCATCGCGAAATGGGTGAATAGCCTCAAACTGAAAATGAGCAATGGCCATTTTCAATAAATGATCAATCCGATACTGCTCATCATCATTCAAAAAGTTAATTAAGTTATCGAGCTTGACTTTAATTACTTCAACACCTCTTGGAGGAGTATAAATAACCTGCCCCGCTTTTGGTCCAGTACCCCCTTGCTTAATAGTTGTATTCGAAAAATCGGGACGAATCCCATCTTTTGTCTGCTTTATTTCCTGAAAAACTCTTATAAAGTACTCTTGATCAAATTGCTTTTTCTTTAGCAAATAGTTGTAACCCGACCAAAGCGCTTCACGATATCTTAACACCTCTTTTGAGGCACCAGTTGTTTCAGTGCTATTATCGCTATATGCCTTATACAGCTCATCATCTGTGGTGAAAATATTCTCAATTTCACTAGATATTTTTGCCTCCTGCAAACTTATAGTATTTACCAAAAGACCCTGATTTGGAATTAATGCGCTGCGACCATGAAGCCTTGCCAATGCTGCTTTGGCATCTCCGAGCTTTTCAAGTAACTCTACTGTTTGATAAAGTTCTTTACTAATGGGCAAAGGAGGCAGATCGTTCCAAGGAACGTTCCTGTCAGGGTTAATTGGATATGGCATTTTAAGCATTAATTAAACGTATTTTTAATGTTTGGTCGAATTCTGACATCAAAAGTACAAAAAATACCATAGCAAACATTAAAATATTTATAAATTAATGTTTAGTCAAATTTTGACCTTAAATTACTCCTTGAAATAACTACAAACATTAAATAACAGTTATTATAATGTTTGTACCCGCAATGATAAAATACAATATCATAATCAGAAAATGCCTTACAACTACTCTAGGTTGTTGATGAAGATTGGCAGGCGAAACACCAAAAGCTAAACATATAAAATGCTGAATTTCAAATTTTAATGTTGATAAACATACAATAAGTAAAGCTATTAATTAAACATTATTCGATAACTTGGGTAACAAAATTGTCTCAATTCTTATTAAACAGCGTTTTAACAATAATTTGATGCGAAACCTTTCACACCTACTCCTAATATTTTCGATACTCTGGATTAGTAATGGCTGCAATAAAAAGTTAGCAGAAAATAAAACTGATGTAAACTCCAAAGAAGTAAATAAAAACATTACCGTACTTTGCTCTAATGAAACATTCGTGCTGAACTCCGTAAACAAAACAACTTTTGGGAATGGAATAAATAGGAACTCCTATACAACTAAAATCCCTAAAAGAACAAAATTTATTATTGTTAGAGTACAAGTAGACAACAAGGATACCGAAGCAAAACTAAATAGCAGTATCGAACTATTAAAAAGCTTAACAGACTCGGGTGTTGACTCAAACTTCAAATTAGCTGGCGGAATGAGTATTCTTGCTTTAATGCCACCTACCACAGGTAAATATTGCGATTTCTTTGTACTGCCCGATGTTGACAATTTTAATGGATTTACAAAGGTAGGTGAAATAGGCAACTGGGAAAATGATTATAAAGCTATTCCAAAAGTTTACCAAAAACTCAACACACAATCGTTCAGTTTAGCAGTTGATATTAAAGATTTAAAAGACAAAGAAAATTTATACCTAGGATTTTTAAATCATAGCCTAACTAATGCTTGTAGAATTTTTTTGGATGTAATTGCAATTAAATAGGCAAAAGCCTAAAAGAATATAAACAACTTAGGCATGAGCCTAAGCCGAACGAGGTGACTATCCTATTAAACTCCAAATTATGGAAAGCAGCAAAGCAAATAAACTTAAAATGTTTGATCTGATAATTTTAGCATTATCAGTATATGTGCTACTTGCTTTGTTGGTAGAAACTTTCTTTAAATTACCTCCTGAACTTACCAAACTACTTAATTTCATTGACAATATTGTATGTGTCATTTTCATTTACGATTTCTTATATAGATTAATTAAGGCAGAATCGAAGTTAAAATTCATGAAATGGGGTTGGATTGATTTAATCTCAAGCATACCAATGATTGATTTCTTAAGGTGGGGACGTGCGTTCAGAATAATGCGATTATTTAGGCTTTTAAGAGCATTCCGATCAACAAAATATTTAATCCATTATGTTTTTAAAAATAGGCAACAGGGTGCATTTACTTCGGTTGCCCTAATTGCAATTCTAATGGTGATTTTCTCATCAATTGCAATTCTTCAAGTAGAAGTTGACCCAAATAGTAACATTAAAACAGCCGAAGACGCTATATGGTGGGCTTTTGTAACCGTAACAACTGTTGGGTATGGCGATAAATACCCAATTACAACCGAAGGTAGAGTAATTGCAGCATTTTTAATGATAACCGGAGTTGGCTTATTCGGAACATTTACAGGCTTTGTGGCAAGTTGGTTTGTAGAGGATAAAAGAAAGGAAGAAATTATTGACAGTTCAAGTAACTAATTTAAAAAAAATTGCTATGAATAAAAGGCTCTTAATAAAATTCTTGTTTCTTACAATAATCCTTTTTTCCACAAGCATTTCATGTGAAAAGGAAAAAGAAGATGAGTGTGGAACTTATAATGGACACCAACTATTCAAAGGACCTGAAGGTGGATGCTACTATTACAACAGCAATAATAACAAAACCTATGTTGATAGATCCTATTGCAATTGCTGAACCTCTCTCAATATAGATTATAACTAAAGCGAAATTAATAGAATAAACACCAAAAGCATAACGGTTAAATAATTGTTATTCATTATTTTATGTTGATAAACATAAGATTTTGTAGTTCTGATGTTAAACAAAAAGCGATACCTTTAGGTAACAAAAAGAGAGAGGTTCTTATTAAACGGATATTTCAATAATATAATTGGTTTGTTAAATTGAATTTGTGGGGTATAAGACCGCTGTTTGAAAACGATGAAGTCACTAAGCCGAGCAGATGAATTAGAAGGTCGAGGCTTTGTATTGTATCAATAAAAAGAGAATTTTCACTAACTTCGTTCATAAAATTGTTCAAAATGCCAATACACGATTTAAATAAAGATTTCATAAAGTCTTTCAAAATAACGAAATTCTTTAAACCTGAAAAGAGAGGCGGCCAAAAAATAGTACATTTTGTTGAAATAGATGGGAAACGATATGCGATGAAGTTATTGCTTGCTTCAGGAATTGATGAAAGAACAAAAAGAGAACTAAATATTTACGAAAAATTCAAAGGGTTGGACGGGGTTCCTACTATTTTCAAAATAGAAACTTATGATGGTGAACTTGTTGTTTTTGAAGAATATGTGGAGGGTGATGCAGTTTCAGATATTATTGCAACTTATGCAAGTGATCATGTAAGAGTGAGTAGGTTAATAAAATCGCTTTGTGATATAATGAAACCTATTTGGGATGAAGGATATATTCACCGCGATATAAAGCCTGCGAATATAATTATCAGAACTAATGGAAAACCTGTTTTACTTGATTTCGGTATTGCAAGAGATTTATTGGATGCTTCATTAACTGCTACGGGTTTACAACCATTAAGTTGGCAATTTGGTTCACCAGAACAATACGCTGGGAAAAAAGCTCAAATTTCATACAGAACAGATTATTTTAGTTTGGGTGCAATGTCATATGCTTTATATCATCAGGCATTACCATTTGGAAATTCAAAGGATGAAATTGATATAAAGTTTAATAGTGGAAATGAATCGTTTTTTGTTGCGGATAGTTGTCCTCTAAAGAGTTTTTTTATCGAATCAATGAAATTTAGTCCCGCAGAAAGGCCCAGATTACTAGAAGATTTAATAAAATTATTACCATAAAATGAAGACATTACATTTAGTCGGACATAATCATAAATGGAATTTAGACGCCTACTTTCAAAACGATATTGGAGAGGGGTTTATTTTTTGTGCATATAGTTTCCCAATTGATTTCTCTGACAAAGAGAAAATAAGCGGTCATAAAATGTCCGAAGTAATTCCCTTGTCAAGACTTGACTTGCAGTATTTCGGGAAAAAAGAATCGGGCGTTCTTTTAAAGGGGAATTTAAAGACATATTCCTTTCATCCTTCAAATTTTGATGGTAATGCCGCTACAAACGAATATTTGCTTAACGCAATTAAAGAGGGTGTCAATTATCAAATAAAACAGGGACTTCAAGATATTATCATTCCGAATTATTACGAAAATGATAATATTGATGAATTAATTGGATTGATAAAAAATGTAAATAAGTGGTTAGAAAAAAATAAAGAAAATGGTCATAGATATTTTATGACTTTACCATTTACAAATCATACTATTATTGATTCGGACAAAGTTGAAAATATTTTATATTCTATAACAGATAAAAATATAGTGTTTGATGGTTATTATGTAGTTTGCGAATCAAAGCCTGATTCAAAACAAAAAGTAAGCACTGACATAAAATATTTAAAAAATTTATCGAGGGTGTTTACAGTCTTAAAAAAACAAAACTTTCTCACTATTTACGCTTACGCCAATTGGGATGCATTAGTCTTTCTCGCTTTAACCGATATTGATTACATTACAATAGCATCATATGAAAACATGAGGAATTTCAATATTAAGAGATTTCTAAGCACCGAAGATGGTGGGCTTTCAAAAGGTTGGTATTTTTCGGAAAAATTATTGAATTTTGTTAAAGCGCAATTCATTGACCTTGTCCGCGATAAAGGTTGCTTGCCATTGATAAGCAACGAGAGAAATATTTATTCCGATACAATTTTAGATGTCAATTTCCCATGGAATAATCATAAACCAGAAGTTCATAAAAATTATATGTTGGCTCTAAATAAACAATTGTATGAATTAGCAGCAATAAGTGATTTAGCAAAACGAAAAGAGTTATTTATTAGAAAAGTTGATGCTGCTATTATAGCATATGATAAATTGGAATCCCAAAAGGTATATCTTTTAGAAGAAAGTAAAAACTATCATTTAGCTATCTGGAAGTCTTTTCTTTTATCAAGATAATTTATCAAAACAGTTTCGTTAAGTAGCATTTGCATTTTAATATCGATCGGTTTTTCCTTTTTTGGTTTAAATAATATAGAAACATTCCCTTTTTTGTTAATGCAAGCCAAACCAACATTCATTTTTTTAAAAAGATCGATATTTAAAACTGCTCCTGAAATATGCTTTTCATCCAAAACAACGTAAGAAGTAGATGCAAACCATTTGTAACGGTATGCTTGATTCAAAGCTCGTTTCCAATTCTTTAATTTTGCTTCAATGGCTATAGAATCTAACAAATAGTTTTTGTAAGTGCGGCTTAATTTATAAAGGGTGTCCATCTCTTTAACATAACTTTCTAGCATCAATTTTTCAATTGACTTCTTTATAGTAGAAGAATCTGCTTTTGTAATGTCCCTTATTTTCTCGAAAGATATTTCAGGATTACTCTCAATGATTTTATATATCGTAAGGTCAAAATAATTTAGATAAGTTTGCTTTCTGTTTTTTGATGTCTTTATTTTAGATATTACTAGGTCAGCAACCCCAAACCCCAAATCAACCTCCTCCAATAACTTTGTTGTATAGGTATTAATATCCCAGTTGCAAATTATGGAATAATTACTTTTAAGTTTTAAAACTAAATCTTTTTCGCTCGAAAACATATTGAAAATTACTTTATCAAAATATATGTTGAGTCATCAATATTACTTTTTTTAACTAAATCAAACAACTTTCTTTTGATCGAATTGAGTTGCTGCATATAAAAGGTCTGAAAATAAATAATTTTTTCTTTTTCCATTAAAGTGTAAAAGCCATCAGAGCATAATATGATTTGTTCCTTTTCTGATATCTCGTATTCTTTTGTGTAAAAATCTTTTTTTTCCAAGTCTTTCATTCCAAGGCATTTTGTAATAACATTTTGATGCGTCAAATATCTATCATCCTCTGTAATTTGCATTAGATATTGTGGATTGATAATATAAATCCTTGAATCTCCCAAACTTGAATATTGAATTTTATCAGAAAATATATTTGATAAATAAATAGAGCAGTATGTTGTTTTAACCTCCGGAATAGATTGCTCTATTAAATATTTATTTGTTTCATACATAAGTCCCAAAAAATCGAATTGGCCATTTGAATAATAAGTATGATAATTTCTTGAAATGTATTTCTTAGAAAGTTCGGTTGCTTTTTTACTATTTAAAGCACTTCCAACTCCATCAAATAAAAAATAGAGAGTATAATCAACCTCTTCAATTATTAAATAATTGTCTTGATTCTCTCGTTTTTTTAATCCTTTTATTGATTCAGCAGTATGTTTACGCTTATTGTTCAAGATTCTAATTATTAATAATGAGTGTCCACATTAGTAAATAAATGATTCCGGTTTGCATTTTTGGTCATGCTGATAGTAGTCAAAGTATGATTTTAAACAATGTATCCATCAACTTCGCTCGGAATAACATATTTTAAGGATGTTGTAGTTATAAATAAGATATACATATAATATATTTATAAAAACTTAGCGTTTAAATGTATCTGAATACAAAGTAACGTTAAAATACATGAAATGTTTAGTTTTTTTGTCAAAGTCTTTTAAAAATCACTTCGCCTCCGCTAGCGCGGATTTGACTTCGTCGAATTCGCAAATTCGGTTGTAATCCGTGCCATTTAAGAACCAAATCAAAAAAGTTAATCTTGGTTATGGAGTTATTTCACAGTTTTTTGTACAATTCGGTAACTGATTCAAACAATTCTTTGATTGAATCATGGTGCTGTGTAAACTGCTGATTTGTGAATTCCATATCCTCTATTCGCTGATTCATTATTTTTGGAATTTGTTGTAGAATTCTATTGGTTACTTCATTATTTTCTTGAATTGAGATCACTGATTCCATAGTTGCGTTTAGCCTTTCAAGGATGGTTTGAATTGTGTTAGAATTATCTAGAACATTTTCAGCAAGTTTACCAATAGCCTCTGTTAACGATTTTAATCTATCTGCTATTTGTTGCCTTTCACTTAACGCAGTTCTAGAAGCTTCTTCTAGTTTTTCAAGTCTTTCTTCTATCGTTTTTGTAGTGCCCATAATTTCTGTTTTTATTCAAAGTTAGCATAATAATGAATTATGGCTATTTCAAAGTACTGTAAATATGTACAGTAAATTAACCCCCTCCGCTCGGCGAAGTCTGCGACTTCGTCATAGTTAAATATTCGCTTCTCTACTAAGATTATTTTCTTAATTCCTAAATCGCACCTTTTTGCTTTAATTCTCGTAACCGCTTTAAAATTTTGCCCCATGCATGTTTAGTCACTGTGCTTCCACCTCCACTTTCAGTATGTTCACTAAAATCAATAACCTCTTCGGTTAACCCCAAGATTTGAAATATCTA